>NZ_JBFEFT010000040.1:0-10660 GCF_047229225.1 Bacillus sp. 179-C3.3 HS
TTTCCTAATAGAGTGGATGAGAGGCTGAAAAAGGCACTTGTGAAAAGAGGCGTAAATGAATTATACATTCATCAAAACGAAGCCTTTGAGCGGGTGATGGATGGCGAGCATGTCGTGGCTGTCACACCTACAGCATCTGGGAAAACGCTTTGCTATAATTTGCCTGTCCTTCAATCAATCGCAGAAGATCAAACAAACCGCTCTCTTTATTTATTTCCAACCAAAGCGCTCGCGCAGGATCAAAAAAGTGAGCTGAACGATATCATCCATGAAATGGATATTCCCATTCATAGTGAGACATACGATGGAGACACATCACCAGCCATTCGGCAACGAGTGAGACAGGCAGGGCATATTGTGATCACAAATCCAGATATGTTGCATTCCGCCATTTTACCTCACCATACGAAATGGGTTCATTTATTTGAGAATTTAAAGTTTATTGTCATTGATGAACTTCATACATATCGAGGGGTGTTTGGTAGTCATGTCGCCAATGTCATCCGCAGGTTGAAACGAATTTGCGCTTTTTACGGGAGTGACCCGATTTTTATTTGTACATCTGCCACAATTGCAAATCCAAAAGAGCTGGCAGAACAGCTGACCGGGAGTAAAGTGCACCTCATAGAACGTAACGGGGCGCCTAGCGGTAAAAAGAATTTTGTGTTTTATAACCCACCAGTTGTGAATCAGCCATTAAATATTAGACAAAGTGCGGCGACTGTTGTCAATCAACTAGCAAAAACATTTTTGAAAGAAAAGATCCAAACGATCGTCTTTGCGAGAAGCAGAGTGAGAGTGGAAGTGATATTAAGTCATATTCAAGAACTAGTCAAAAAAGAGATCGGTCCAAAGTCGATCCGGGGGTATCGAGGCGGGTATTTGCCAAAGCAGCGCCGTGAGATTGAAAAGGGACTAAGGGAAGGGGATATCCTAGGTGTGGTGAGCACGAATGCGCTTGAACTAGGTGTGGATATTGGCCAGTTAAAGGTCTGTATCATGACAGGATACCCAGGTAGTGTCGCAAGTACATGGCAACAAGCAGGACGTGCTGGAAGACGGCACGAGGAAGCGTTAATCATCATGGTCGCAAGCTCGTCACCGCTAGATCAATATATTGTTAGACATCCAGAGTACTTCTTTGATAGACCGCCTGAATCGGCGAGGATTAATCCTGAAAACCTCATTATCTTAGTCGATCACCTCAAATGTGCTTCGTATGAACTCCCATTTCGAGAAGATGAACCATTTGGCGACATGGACATTGAAGAGATTTTGCAATATTTACATGAAGAAGGTGTTCTTCATTTCAGCGGGAAGCGGTATTATTGGTCAGATCAATCCTTTCCGGCACACGGTATTAGCTTGCGATCGGCAAGCCAAGAAAACGTCGTCATTGTGGATCAGTCAGATGTGGCCAATGTTCGGATTATTGGAGAGATGGATCGCTTTAGTGCGATGACTTTATTGCATAACGAAGCCATTTATTTACATGAAGGAATACAATACCAAGTGGAAAAGCTAGATTACGAGCATCGAAAAGCATATGTGAAACAAGTCGATGTAGAATACTATACAGATGCCAATTTAGCTGTCCAATTAAAAGTACTTGAAATTGATCAAACAACGGAGAAGGAAGCAGTATCTGTTCACTATGGTGATGTGACAGTAAACATGATGCCCACCATTTTCAAAAAAATCCGTTTATCCAGTGGTGAAAATATCGGATCCGGTCCGATTCACTTACCTGAAGAAGAAATTCATACAAGTGCGGCATGGTTTGAACTACATCAAGCAGATGGCCGATTTGAAGAAAAAACCCTTGAGCAATTGCTACTCGGCATTGCAAATGTTCTTCAGCATATTGTACCAGCGTTTGTTATGTGTGATCGCTCAGATATACATGTTGTTTCACAAATTAAAGCAGCACATACAGGAAAGCCGACCGTATTTTTATATGATCACTATCCTGGTGGAATTGGCTTAAGCAAAGAAGTTCAAGCACGATTTGAAGACATTGCCCATGCAGCCATCCAGCTAATTGAACGTTGCCTGTGTGAAAATGGGTGTCCATCTTGTATTGGGATGGAAATGAAAGAAATCAACGGTAAAGACAATATCGTCGCATTAATGTCGGTATTTTAAAGGGAAGGAGGTACATACCCACTCATGTCTTTAAAAGGAAAATTAAACCGAATGAAAAAGCATCTATCGCACACTCATTCAGAAGGAAAGCATCATGGAACGAAAGTGTCACAAACCCAACAAACAAAAGACATACCATTTTTAAAAGAGTGGGAGCAACTAGGGGCAGTTCCTTACTATTTTGAAGATGCCTATTGTCTGATTCGAGAAGTAACGTACGAGCTGGATGATCAGCATGGGATCTATTCATTTTCAGAATTACCAAACATTGTGTCTGCGTGGAATAAAAGTGACATTCAGCATTCACTTTCAGCTAAAGGATATAAACCGCATGAATTGTTTTTCTTTGATACAGAAACAACCGGCTTATCTGGAGGTACGGGAAATATGATCTTTTTGTTAGGGCATGCCCGTGTTTTTGCAGATAAAGTCGTGGTCAAACAACATCTTCTAACAAACCCTGGTCATGAAGTCGCGCTTTATAAAAGTTTTCTCGATGAAGTGGATGTTGAATCACTTGTGACATATAATGGAAAATCATTCGATTGGCCACAAGTGAAGACGCGGCATACGTTATTACGGGATCAAATCCCCTCACTTCCTGAGTTCGGTCATTTTGACCTGCTTCATGGGGCAAGGAGATTATGGAAGCATAAATATGAACGAATGTCCCTTTCCGTTGTAGAAAAAGAAGAGCTTCACGTAAATCGTCATGGGGATACGCCGGGGTTTTTAGCACCAATGATTTATTTTCATTTCCTAAAGGAACAAAACCCTAAGCTGATTGAAGGGATATTGACACATAATGAAGGAGATGTCCTTTCTTTAATCAGTCTATACATTCATTTATCCAAAAAAATATTATCAGCAGATGCATTGGTTGAAAACGATGAGAAATACGCACTCGCCCGTTGGCATCTTGCCCATCGTGATATAGAGGAGGCAACAAAGCATTTGCAAGATTTAAAAGGCGCTGACTTTGTGCAAGTGAATCAAGCATCTTTTGATTTGTCCTTATTGTATAAAAAAACGAATCGTTTGGATGAAGCTGTTCGAATATGGAGAGAGCTGTTTGAATCAAATGAATTACACTTAACGTTAAAAGCAGGAGTAGAGCTAGCAAAGTATGAAGAGCATCGCCAAAAAGATGCCAAATCAGCCCTTCAGATTGTCCAAACCTTATTATCACTTTCAACTTTAAGTGAACGAGAGATTGAATTGCTTGAAAAACGAAAAAAACGCCTCATGAGAAAAGCAGGGCAATAAAATTATTGCCTGGGAAAGCGCATAAAATGACAACGTTCGGCTAACGGCTAAAAATAAAAATTGTTTATCACTTTTATTGTAGAAAAGTCACGAATCCTGTAGAATAGCGTTAGATAATAAATGAGGAGCGTCGTGTATGTATAAGGGTCTTTTTTACTTGTTTTTTCTTGTTGTCATTTTAATTGCCTTTGTGTTTTCTAATTATAAAGATGTTTTTCTCGCAAACTTTTAAAATAGGTTAATGCATTAGTACATGTACACCTCATGATTCATACATTGATAATGTAAGAAAATCAAGGAGAGGGGAATGCTACATGTACCATCATCATTGCAAGCCGAATGTGACACAGCCAATTGTTCATCCAACAAATCATTGCTGTACACACACCGAAGCAACAACCATTGTGCCACACATCCACCCGCAGCATTTAACAAATGTCCATCACCAAAATTTCCAACATGTTCACTACTTCCCGCAAACGTTTTCTCAGGTGAATGCGGCAACACATCAACACTTTGCCTGCGGTGGACCTGGCTGTAACATGTAAGGTGAAATGGGACTTTTATAAGTCCCTTTTTTTAAAAGTAGGTGAAATTTATGAAAATTATTGCTGTTACAGGGTACAAGCCATTCGAGCTTGGGATATTCAAACAAGATGAGCCTGCACTTCAATACATAAAAGCGGAGCTTCAGAAAAGGCTGACATCACTCATCGAAGATGGCCTCGAATGGGTCCTGATATCAGGTCAGCTAGGTGCAGAAATCTGGACAGCTGAAGTAGTGTTTGAGCTTCAAGAAGAGTATCCAGATTTAAAACTTGCTGTCATTACGCCATTTTATGAACAAGAAGAGCGCTGGAACGAGCAAAATAAAGAGCTGTATGAAGGAATTCTTGCACAAGCTGATTTTGTAGAAAGTGTCACACATCGACCGTATGAAAGTCCAGCACAATTTAAACAGAAAAATCGCTTTTTTATCGAAAAAACAGATGGTCTCCTCGTTTTATATGATCCTGAACATGAAGGCTCACCGAAATACATGATTAAAGAGGCTGAGACCTATCCAGATTATCCGATTATGTACATTACGATGGATGATTTAAGGGCACAGGTTGAAGCAGAAGATCCTTTTTTTGAATAAAAGCAAGAGAAAATTTGACAACGTCACGTATTTCTGAAAAAATATACTATGAATTCACGATATGAGGTGAAAAAGATGCTTGCTGATAAAGTAAAGCTTTCTGCGAAAGAAATTTTGGAAAAAGAATTTAAAACAGGTGTCAGAGGGTATAAACAAGAAGAAGTCGATAAATTTTTAGATATGGTCATTAAAGATTATGAGACCTTCCATCAAGAAATTGAGAAACTTCAACAAGAAAACCTTCACTTGACAAAACAGCTTGAAGAAGCCGTTGAACAAGGGAAAAGGCAACCTGCCCAATCCAATACAACAAACTTTGATATTTTAAAACGACTATCTAACCTTGAAAAACATGTATTCGGTAGTAAACTGTATGACTGATTCAAAAACACTTGTGTTCGCACACATTGTCGTTTATAATAACGCTTGGTGATTAACGTTCGGGTAATCGCTGTAATGCTTTTGACATTGCAGAGGAAAGTCCATGCTCGCACGGTGCTGAGATGCCCGTAGTGTTCGTGCCTGGCGAAAAAATAAGCCAGGGCAGCCTGGGAAAGGCTGACGGCAGGAAAAATGCCTACGTCCTTTAGGATATGGCAAAGTATCCTTGAAAGTGCCACAGTGACGAAGTCTCACTAGAAATGGTGAGAGTGGAACGCGGTAAACCCCTCGAGCGAGAAACCCAAACTTGGTAGGGGAACTTTCTCAAAGGAACCAAACGGAGAGAAGGACAGAGAATTCTGTAGATAGATGATTACCACCTGAGTACGAGGCATTCGCCGTTTGCAGTACAATGGAACAAAACATGGCTTACAGAACGTTACATCCGTTATGATAAACATCATGAAATCAAAGCTCTCCTTTTATCATGAAGGAGAGCTTTTAACTTGAATAAGTAAGAGACAGGTGATAAATAGATGAAAACCTATACACTTATCGCGACAGCTCCAATGGGAATTGAAGCAATTGTTGCAAAAGAAGTAAGAGACCTCGGCTATGAATGCACAGTAGATAATGGAAAAGTGATCTTTCAAGGCGATGCTCTTGCCATTTGCCGTGCCAACTTATGGTTACGTACAGCAGATCGTATAAAGGTACAAGTCGCTGAATTTTCCGCGAAAACATTTGATGAGCTCTTTGAACAAACAAAAGCCATCGACTGGGCTGCTTTCTTGCCGAAAAATAGTACGTTTCCTGTCATTGGTAAGTCTGTTAAATCACAGCTTGCGAGTGTACCGGATTGTCAGCGGATCGTTAAAAAGGCGATTGCACAAAAGCTTAGATCGTCTTATCACATTCAGTCTGAGTGGCTTGATGAAACAGGACCAGAATATAAAATAGAGGTTGCTCTATTAAAAGATCGTGCCGTTCTCACACTTGATACATCTGGTGTAGGTCTTCATAAACGTGGATACCGCATGGATCAGGGCGGAGCACCGATTAAAGAAACGCTCGCTGCTGCGCTCGTGTTATTGACCAATTGGACACCTGATCGTCCGTTTGTTGACCCATTTTGCGGGTCAGGAACAATTGCCATTGAAGCAGCCTTAATAGGACAAAACATTGCACCTGGATTCAACCGTGAGTTTGCATCAGAAGCATGGGAGTGGATTGGTGAGGACGTTTGGAACAAAGCCCGTCTGGAAGTCGAAGAAAAGGCGAACTATGATCAACCACTTACAATTATTGCGAGTGATATAGACCACCGCATGGTCGACATCGCAAAAATGAATGCAGAAGAAGCTGGACTAAGTGAACTGATTCAATTTAAGCAAATGCAAGTAAGAGACTTTCAAACAAAAGAAGCGTACGGTGTGATTGTTGGAAACCCGCCATACGGAGAACGACTTAGTGACAAACAAGCGGTTGAGAAGATGTATCGAGAAATGGGAAATGCCCTGAAAGAGCTCGATACATGGTCCATTTATATCTTGACGTCACATGAACAATTTGAAGAATGCTTCGGTAGAAAAGCGACGAAAAAACGCAAACTATTTAACGGCTTTATTAAAACAGATTATTATCAATATTGGGGAAAACGCCCACCTAAAACGCCGAGAACTGAATCTTAAAAAAGTCACACCTGAGTGGGTGTGGCTTTTTTTTATATCATCAGGTATAAACCTTTGCAGGACGGAATAAACTGAACTTGATTTTAAAAAAAGAGGTGTACTATGATTCAATATGATCAATTTCAGTTAATTCAAAAAGCATTGGCCGCAACAGCACAAAAATTAAAGGGACAAGAAAATGGACAATCTGCTCAGCTGACGGAAGCAATACAAGACTTAGCACTCGCCAAGGCTTACATAGAGCGTTCCGAACATGTATTTTTCATGAAAGAAAGCGATCATCATCGATTGCGTTCATAAAAAAGATTGTGTTTCCCCTGCATCAATGTTACTATTGAATGTCTGAATAGATTCAAAAGTTGGGGGTTGAAGCAGGTGAAAGCATCTCGTTTGCCTTTTTCATTAACAAAAGAACACAATTTTTACGAGGAACTGGGCAACTGGATAGGTGATGTGTTTTACGACATTTTACCAGAGAAGGGCTTTGATCTTCGAGATGAACAAATCTTCATGGCTTTTCAGTTAGAAAGAGCCTTTAAAGAAAAAAGTGTCATGTTTGCCGAAGCCGGGGTAGGGACAGGCAAAACCATCGTATATTTATTATTTGCTGTCACATATGCAAGGTATACAGGGAAACCTGCGGTCATTGCATGTGCAGATGAAACGCTGATTGAGCAGCTCGTTAAACAAGAAGGTGATATCTATAAAATTGCCAATCACCTTGATATTCAAATAGATGCGAGATTGAGTAAATCGCATGATCAATATTTATGTATGAAGAAACTAGAGAAAACGATGCAGCGTGAAGATGATGAAAAGTGGCTTGATATTTATGAATCACTTCCTTCATTTGTTCATGAATCGCATGGGATGCAGACTTTTTATCCGTATGGGGATAGAAAAGAGTATCCAGAGCTATCAAACGATGAATGGTCACGAATCGGCTATGACTCGTTTCAGGACTGTCTCACTTGTGACATGCGTCACCGTTGCGGCCTGAATTTATCGAGAGATCATTATCGTAAGGCAACAGACTTGATTATATGCTCTCATGACTTTTATATGGAACATGTATGGACAAAGGAATCCCGCAAACGTGAAGGGCAGCTTCCTTTACTACCTGAACATAGTTCTGTTGTATTTGATGAAGGGCATCTACTTGAGTTTGCCGCACAAAAAGCACTCACATACCGAGTAAAGCAATCAATGCTAGAAACATTTTTAGAGCGCCTTTTACAAAACGACATTCGTGAGGAATTCGCTGAACTCGTTGAAGATGCGCTCGCAACGAACGATCAATTCTTTTACCTTTTAAAGACTCACGCCAAAGAAGTCAAAGGCTCGCATCGTCTGGAAATTGGTCGCATGGAAGAAGTCAAACGTTCAGCAAGTGAATTGTGTGACCTACTTGAAAAAATCGGCGAAGCACTCGTATTTGAATCTGAAATGTATACAATTGATCAATATGAGTTATCTGTTGTTGAAGAATATATTGAACAAATGGCATATTCTCTGTCGCTTTATCAAAAGAACGCCATTAGCTGGCTTGAAAAACAGGAATTAGACACGACTTTTGTTGTGATGCCGAAAACAGTGGCAGAGGTGCTTGGTGAAAAAGTATTCTCGCAAAAAATTCCTTCTATTTTCTCTTCTGCGACATTGTCTGAAAATGAATCCTTTGATTATTTAGCAGAAAGTCTCGGAATAAAAGACTATTTATCAATGAGTGTAGCTTCTCCCTATGATTATGATACGCAAATGCAAATTTATTTCCATGGGATTCAACAACCCGTGTCTACTGTGGAAGTAAAAGCGCAACAAGTGATCACTCAATTGAAAGAAAATGGAGGACGATCTTTGATCCTCTTCCCATCCTTTGATGACCTTCATGCATTTAGAGAGCAAATCAATGAAGAGTTGCCTTTCAAAATGTATGTTGAGGGCGATGAAGAGATTAGCACGATTGTGCAGAAGTTTCAAGCTGATGAGACTTCGGTGTTATGTTCTGTACATTTGTGGGAAGGTTTAGATATACCAGGTCAATCACTCACAAATGTCGTCATTTGGGGACTTCCTTATCCGCCGCACGATCCAGTATTTGACGCGAAACGCAATGAAGCGAAGGATGCACATGCTGAAGTGGACCTTCCTTATATGCTGCTTCGTTTAAGACAAGGAATTGGGAGATTGATCCGGACAAGTCAGGATGCCGGAAGCATTCATGTATACTTTGATCGTCAGGAAGATACCGCGCTTCAGAGTAAAATTGAATCCATCCTGCCTGTGAAACCTGTCATCTGTTCATAATAGAAAGAACCTTTTGGAAAGGAGGAGACCGCTTTGGCTTCTCCTCTTTTTCATTGACAAATGAACATCCATTGAAGTAGCCTTGAAACGTACTGACATATTTTTGATGGGGGGAACACACACATGAGTCTTGAATCAACAGAGAAAGCATTTTATCAATTACTTGGAAAAATCGCTCATTACACTGAAGCGCTCCATTTACTTTATTGGGACTCCAGAACACAGGCGCCTAAAAAAAGTGCTGATTTCAGAGCTGAAACGATCGGTCAATTATCGAGTGATATTTTTAATATGAAAACATCTGATGAAATGAGAGATCTGCTCCACGCATTATCTCAACAGCAAGATAAGTTATCAAAAGATACACAAAAAGCGCTCGAATTGTCACAAAAAGAGTACGATGAAAACAGCAAAATACCGAAAGAGGAATTCAAAGAATACTCCGTTCTACAATCAAAAGCAGAACATGTCTGGGTAGAAGCAAGAGAAAAATCAGATTTCTCCTTATTTGCTCCGTATTTAAAACAACTCATTGAGTTTAATAAGCGATTTATTCAATATTGGGGCGTGAAAAAAACACCATATGATGTGCTCCTAAATAACTATGAGCCTGATATGACTGTTGAGCAGCTTGATGAAAAATTTGGTGCTCTCCGCGATGCCATTGTCCCTCTTGTGAAACAGATTGAAGCCTCTCCAAATAAACCGGATACGTCATTTTTATCGAAAAGCTTCCCAATCGAAAAGCAAAAAGAACTAAGTCGCTTTTTCTTAAAAGAGCTAGGATATGATTTCGATGCAGGTCGACTTGATACAACCGTCCACCCATTTGCTGTGACATTAAGCAGGGGAGATGTCCGTGTGACAACACGTTATGATGAACATGATTTTCGCATGTCTCTTTTTGGCACAATCCATGAGTGTGGTCATGCCATCTATGAACAGAATATAGATGAAGCATTAAGCGGGACACTATTATGTGATGGGACATCGATGGGAATCCATGAGTCACAATCACTATTTTTTGAGAACTTTATCGGAAGACACGAGAATTTCTGGAAAACGTATTATCAAAAGCTGCAAGAAGCTTCACCTGAACAGTTTAAAGATGTGTCATTAGAAGATTTTGTGCATGCTGTAAATGAATCAAAACCAACTTATATTCGGATCGAAGCAGATGAACTCACATATCCGCTACATATCATCATTCGCTATGAAATTGAAAAAGCTATTTTTAATGAAGAAGTAGCTGTTGAAGACCTACCTGCACTTTGGAATGAAAAATACAAAGCCTATCTTGGTATTACTCCTCCAAACGATGCACTTGGCATTTTACAAGATGTCCATTGGTCTGATGGAAGCTTTGGTTATTTCCCATCATATGCCCTCGGTTATATGTATGCGGCGCAATTAAAGCACCAAATGCTCAAAGATCTACCGAATTTTGATGAACTGATTCAAAAGGGCACTTTTGCACCGATAAAAGATTGGCTCACTGAACATGTCCACCAGCATGGAAAACGGAAAAAGCCTTCTGAAATCATTCAAGATGCCACTGGTGAAGAGTTAAATGTTCAATATTTAATTGATTATGTAATTGAAAAATATACAAAACTCTATTTATCGTAATTGAAAAAGCTCCCTTTGATGAGGGGACTGACCCCATAAGATGAGACAAATAAAAAACACCTTCAAGTTTGAAAACGGATCGTTGTGATCCGAAATAAAA
>NZ_JBFEFT010000041.1:0-5178 GCF_047229225.1 Bacillus sp. 179-C3.3 HS
AGGATTCGCCGCTCAATCTGTTTTTTGTCCCACTTTGTTGTATGGGCTGATACGATTTTCCGTTTGGATACCGAATCATCTAGTTTCAGCCTCCTTTAATGCATGTTGTATTGGAGAGATGACGATATTGTTACATCAAGAAGAACACATCATTCAGCAAATTTTTCATGAAACGAAAAGAAAGAATAAAGACAATCTGACAAGAACAAATGCTTACAAACGTTATTATGATCGTCATCCAGAGATGAAATGGTCATTGCTTGCTTCTTTTGTATCCAGGAACGCTGGGTGGTCGATGACTGATTTAAAGGGCGAACTTTTCCATCCCGGTTTAACCGATCAGCAAGGTCACCTGTTTTTTACAACATATGAAAGAGCGAATTGGCTCATCTTTTCTGATGCTTATCCGCAGCTTTTGTTATATGAATGGTCGAAGCGATGCAAGAAGCCTTTATTTCATCTATTGCCATCTTTCCAAGTGTCTCGTTTTATGCGTGCCGAGTGGGAACGGTTTTGGAAAAACCGCGACACAGAGCGTCTGCTTTATGCACTCATCATAAATGAACAATATACTATACAATCTCCTATTATACAAAATCCTCTTCTGAAAAAGAATGTTTTTCACTCGATTCAATATCTTTTCAGCGAGTGGGGACATTTCCAAACGGTCGTGTTTCCAACGGTAGACGGGCATTTGTATGGCATCACCATACGCAAGTTTTCACATGTAAAGGAGCGCATCCTTTTAGGAAAAAAATTAGCGAACCTGTTATTTCGGGCTGATTTGTTTTCTGATTTCTATCATTTTTTACATACCGTACCACATACCGGCTCACGGTTTGATTTTGAACAATTTTTAGGGATCGCTAGAAGGTCAACACCTTTCCTACGAACGGTTTATCCGGCGATGACTCATTCATTAGACGATCAAAAGGAAGATTGGTTTCAAAATAAAGTACACCCAGCCTTATTTCAAGCTGCATCATTACCAAAACAAATTGAACTTACGCAATGGTACTTCCATAAAAAAAGGCAACTTCGTTTTCTTTTCTCATTAGAGCACTATTTTCAGCATAAATAAAAAGCAGGGGAACCCTGCTTTTTTTACGTGGATGGACGATTAGGACCGCCGAGCTTTTTATCAAGCTGATCTGTACTGTTTTCTTTCTCTTTAGGCTTTTGCTCTTTCGGTGCTTGCTGCTTCTTCATGACATCTACCTCCTTTGTTCTTAGAATTTACAGAATGAGACGCAATCATACAAAGAAGGACAACCATCTGTCGAAAATGAAAAAACACCGCTTATTTTCACTTAGATTGGTGATTTGCTTCTAGTTTTGTCAAGTGTGAAGGATGGAACGAGAGAAAAGAGAATGTAACGAGAGACAATAAAGGAGGAATCTGATGATGAGCGAATTTGTATCAAAAGAATCCATTATGCAGTTGTTAAAAGATATTGAACGTCAAATTGATGAGGTTGAAGCAGAATTAACTGTTGCCGTGCAACATAACAAACACACAGCACATGAGAATCATATGCAAATGATTGATCGTCTCGAATCAGAGGTGAAGGACTGCGAATTGAAAATTCATGAAGCAGAATATAAGCTAGCGGCAAGACCAGCATATCACGCTGGTTAGCGTTTTCTATTTGTGCAAAAAGTGTTCGTTTGATACGATGTTCGTAGAGGTGAACATGTTGAATCAAACTTTAGTGAAACAAACAGAAGAACTAAAACAGTGGGTAGAGGAAGCCTATGAGCGGTATCAAAAGGGAAAGGCTGAAGAAGTGTACCCCGCCTATGATTTTTATGAAGACATACAGCCAGCTGTTGTTGGTTTTGACAAACAAATGGAAGAGTGGCTTGCCGCTTCTATTTCGTTTATTCATCAGGTGAAACCGAAATACCTACATCAAGAGCAACTAGAAGCTGTACAAGAGAATGCGAAAGAAATTGTCATGCAATCTTTTGTTGGTAAACTACCTGCAACCCGTGTGAAAAATTTAGTTGAATCGGTCCTATATACACTGAATCTTTTAATAGAAGAAATCGGTAAAAAGCGCAGCTGATGGTACATCCTGCGCTTTTTCTTATCGGCATCTTAGGCACACCTTCTGTCTTTTTTCATAATATAGCATTGACATCAACAGTTTTTGAGCGAGAGGAGCGAGAAAGATGTTCCCTTATTCAAACCAGCAGCCTAATCAATTGAATCAATTACAACAAGGTTCTATTCCATATCTAGACATGCAGCAGCCACCAGAATACTTCATGCCTCCATATCAAACAGGAATGAGCCAAATGCCATCTGCGGGCTATCAACAACCCCATCCGCCAAATGGACCCCAAGAGCATTACATGCCTTATCAGCAGCCAACGCCTATCAATCAGCCTCAGATGCTACAGCCAGGCATGATGCCTGTGCAACAGCCAATGAATCCGTATCCATTGCCTAGGCCACAAAAACAGCAGCCTTCACAATTTAAAAGTGTCCTATCGCAATTCAAAAAGTCCAATGGGCAATACGACTTTAACAAAATGTTTGATACGGCTGGTCAAATGATGAGTGCAATGAATCAAGTCGGTTCATTAGCAAAAGGTTTTACAAGTATCTTTAAAGCATAGCAAAACCCAATAGAAGATCTATTGGGTTGTTTCTTTTGGTGCCGTTACATGTAAGGTTTGATCTTTCCATATACTTGTCATGTTTGTTTGGTCAATTTTTGCAGGCATTAAAATGGTTTTGGTAAAGCTAGAGTAGGAAGAGGTCGTGTCTGTTTTGATTTTCTCCTGTACGGATAAGTGTAAATATTGGGCCTTTACTTCAAGTGCAATATCGCCTTCAACAAAATGATCTGGGAATTGAATGTCAATGTATACAGCTTGATCATCTTCTGTCACATTGGTTGCGATGGATGCAAGTGAATGAGACGTCGTCATCATTGCCTCGGCATGATTTAGAATCTCATGGAATGGGGAGGAAGCGAAAAATTGTTCAATGGCTTCGCTTAAAAAATCTTCATTTGGCAACACTTCATATTTCTTGTCATCTTTTTGTGTCAATTGAATCACCTCTCATATACAGCCTATGCAAAAAGGGCGCAAGCGGTTATCAATTGATGAGAGGAAAAAATTATGATTAAATAGTGTTGAATATAGAAAAAGCTGTATAAAAGCAAAAAATGATGCACGATTTCGATCTAGAAGCAAAGCTTGAAGGGAGCAAATGAACATTGCTGAAAAAGTTATTCGGTTTCGGAAAAAAACAAGATGATGTCAAGGAAGAAACGATTTATTCTCCGGCTGATGGAGAATTGATGGATATGACGGACGTACCAGACCCAGTCTTTTCACAAAAGATGATGGGAGACGGTGTTGCAGTCAAACCAAGTAATGGTGTCATTGTGTCACCAGTAGAGGGGGAAATCATTCAACTCTTCCATACGAAACATGCAATTGGCATTCGAACACTCTCAGGGCTTGAGCTTTTGATTCATATTGGACTTGAAACAGTTGGATTAAATGGGGAAGGATTTGAGTCGCATATCAAAGAAGGGGACAAAGTAAAAGTCGGTGATCCTCTCATTACATTTGACTTAGATTTCATCGCTGAAAAAGCGGCAAGTACGGTAACACCTATTGTGATTATGAATGGTGATATCATCGAGCGACTTGATAAAGAGCCAAAGGGAACTGTGGAAAAACAGATCTCGAAACTATTCACCGTGAAAGTCATTTAATAGAAGACACAAAAAAACTACCCGCACATAGGGTAGTTTTTTTAACATTAATCCTCCATCGGAACCCAGCCTTTGTTTGTTTCCATCACAGACCACAATCCTTCTGGAATGAGATACTTGTCTTTTTGGCTGCGTTTGATGACCGTTTCGATCTCATCTTCTCGCCCTTCTTTGATTTTAACAGCCCAATCAGGATCAACGATTAGCTCTCGTGCGATGGCGATCAGCGGAATTCCTTGATTGTACGCATTGATTGCATCTTCGGCTGTAATGACGCTACCAACACCGATCAGTGGAAGGGTATCGCCGCAGCGCTCTTTTAATAGTGCCATACGGGTTTTGCTAGTATCTGCGCCACGTCTTGCTTTGGCATCGATTTCCATTAATGAGATATGTAAATAATCAAGGCCTTTTGTTTTTAACACATCGACTAATGTGAACGTCTCCGCCATCGTCAAACCAGGTGTCTCTGGTTCTTCGGGTGAAAGTCGATACCCAAAAATAAAGGGTTTTGTGGCGTACTCGTCAATGGCTTCTTTGACAGCATCTACTACAGCGATAGGGAAAGTCAGACGTTTTTCTTCGTTTCCTCCCCATTGATCTGTGCGCTTGTTGCTATGCGGAGAGTAGAATTGCTGAATTAAATAACCGTTTGCTCCGTGGATTTCAACACCATCAAATCCAGCTTGTATTGCTCGTCTTGTCGCTTCTTTAAATGAACGGATGATATGGCGTATTTCTTCATCTTTTAACGCACGTGCTATTTGCTTTCCGTCATTTAATACATCACTTGGGGCAACCACATCACCGTTTGGTACGAGGTGAGGAAGGCTTTGCGAGCCGCCGTGATGGATTTGCATAACGGCTTTTGTTCCTTTTGCTTTGATCGCAGAGGCTAGTTTTTTGAGACCAGGGATGTCTTCATCTCTTGCAATCGAAGGCTGTCCATCAAAGGCTCTCCCATCAGGAGTCACGTTCGCACATGCAGTGATCACCATACCCATGTCGTTTGATCTAGCTGTAATAAAGTCAATTTCTTCTGTTGAAATCGTACCATCCTCATGAGAACCGAAATGTGTCATCGGTGCGACGACCAATCGATTCTCAATAGAGGCGCCTCCTGGAAAAGTAAATGGTTCAAATAAAGGCTTGAATTCTATTTTCAATCTTATCCACTTCTTCCTTCATAAAATCATTTCACTATAGAAGTGTAATGGATATGATGACAACACTTCAAAATATTTGCTCACAGGATGGTATCAAAAAATTGACGCCTAGTCATGCAAACAAATATTCGGTACACTAAGAATGAGAGGTGATGCGATATGAAAAAGAAAACAATGAAAGAACTCATAGAAGAATTAAAAAAAGACGTACAGGTAGAACATTGGCATGAAATTGAAGCGAAGCCAGCACAAACCTCTCCTTTTCCTAATAG
>NZ_JBFEFT010000042.1:0-4316 GCF_047229225.1 Bacillus sp. 179-C3.3 HS
CGCACCAAAAACATTTGGTAGCATGTCAGCCTAATAAGGGTGTTTTATTTGTGTCTCATTCTGCTATGTCAGTCTACTATGGGGCAGGGTTTTTATATTTGGCGAGCTGCATCTTACACTTAAATGCAGTCATTGAGATCCTTTTAAATGTTGAAATGTATGACCTTCTTTTAACAACACATCAATCGCTTTCTCTAAAGCATTCGATTTGACGAGTAAATAATCGGTATTAAATGTTGAAATGGCAAAAATACTAATACGCTCATCTGCTAAAGGTCTAGCTAATTCAGATAAAATGCCTGTCAATGAAAAATCTAAAACACCATCTACCTTGAGGCATTTCCAATCATGTTCTACATCTTCTACATCATCTGGCACTTTAGAAGACGGACAAACGATTGATAGTTCATCTTCTGTATAAGTCATTGAGACAAAATCACCTTCATTTGCCCAATTAGGCACCTTTGCGCTACTTGGAAGCTTAACGACGGAAAGGGTTGTATTTAATAAGATTAAGTTCATATCTATTCATCCTTTCTGTTATTTTAAAATTGGTGAAATGAAGATTGTTAGCAATTAGTGTTTAATAGGTCTTTCCTCATCACTAAGGACAGAAAATTAAAGTGAATTAGTAAGTCAGCATATATAAAGAGTGGGTTTAAATAGAATTTAGTCCCTTCATCTTCTCAAACACCAATAAAAAAGTTCATCGAAATTCTTGTCAGTCAGTTTACAATGCAAGTTCTACGATTAATAGAGAATGATCTGATATTTTACACATACGTTCTTGATGTGAAAAATATGATTCTAGTATTTTTTCATGTAGAAGAGGTGATCCAAATGCGTGATCAATACGGAAACCATTTCCCTTTGAGCTGTACCAGGAATAGCCACAAAAGTTTCCATGAGTGTGTCTCCATGCGTCTATCCAGCCCATATCTAATAGCTCCTGCATATATTCCGCTCCCCGGAAAGGAGCACCTTGTGCATCTTCTGCTAATCCTGTATTATAATCTCCTAAAATAATAGCTTTATGATTGATGTTTTTTCTAGCAAAACCATTCACTTCCATCCAAAAGTCCAGTTTTCCTTGTTGATCCTGACCACTTGTAGGTATATGAATACCTAAAACATGTAAATCTTTCTGATGTAGCTTGATCTCTAGCCACCTTTCCCCATACTTTTCATTTTGATAAGAAGATGGCAATATTTCAAATGGATAACGTGAAGCAAATAATAGATGGTTTTGCTTTGATTTACCGTTGCTTGTCACTATATATTGATAGCCATCATCTCGCAAATACTTCTGGAGCTTTTCACCTTTTTCCCCACTCCAATATTCAGTAATCAAAATAAGATCAGCTGAGTGCTTGATGATTTGCTGTGCGATGTTGCTTATTCGTTTCGATGAACCACCGTGATTGATATTCCAAGTTAATAACTTCAATGTATCATTCTCCTCTACACCATCAACTTTATCGTATATATTATTGAATAATCATGATTTGTAGCCTCAGCATGAACAAGTAAGCAACTAACATGCTGACCGGTGATCTCTATTTGTCTAATTCCCAAAATGTCCTTACTATGGATCATTTAATAAAAAAGACACTCTTATTCAATATTGCAAAAGATTGCTGAATAAGAGGTCTTAACGGAAATTCAGATATGAACCCTTATCGTTTGATCAGTACAGATAAATCGCCTTCAAAGACTTTTTCTTCTTTATCGTTAAATGTAGATAACAATACAGTCAGAATACCTGTATTGTTTTTCTTCTCTCTTTTATCAATAACCTCAACAATCGTATGTAATTCATCTCCTGGATACACTGGCTTGATAAACTGTATATGATTCATCTGTGTTCCCGCAATCACATCATCACCATAGGCCCCTTGTTCAATCCAAAGCTTAAATGAAATAGCTAACGTTTGTATTCCTGAAGCAATGATTCCATTGAATCTTCCCTGACTTGCTTTTTCCTCATCCAAATGCATATATTGAGGATCAAATTCCCCTGCAAATTTCATAATATTTTCCTTTGTTAATTTCAAAGACTTCGTTTTGAACTTCTGTCCAATCTCAAACTCATTTAACTTCATAATTTCTCCTCTAATGATTTATTAATTCGATTTAGTTTATATATTATAGCAAACATCTCACACAAGTTAGATTTGCTTTCCTTTTTCTATCTTACTATACAGATTTAGAACGGGTGAAGAACAATCTAAGGAGAAGTAAGAGGTGTGGTCAATTTTATATTTTTTTTGAAAATGACCTCTGAATAGCCTCAAGAAATCAAAAATCCTTCCTTCGCAAGGATTTCAACGATGATTCAGACTCGAATGCAAACTGATATTCTTCTTTTTCGTCAAGATCACCTTTGGTAAAGGTAACTTGTTTTTTAGCCCTTCAATCATTTCGTCTTTGCTTTCAACGAACATTATTTTCTACGCTCTCACAATCGCTTTACATTATCTGTATTTGCTCCCACAACAGATCAACAGGTGAAAATTCCTGAATGTCCTGTATAATCTCAAATGCTTCAACTTGCATGGGCTTAGTAAAAGCCGTGTGTCTTTGCGTTTTGGTTTTTGGTTTCTTGCAGGAGCACCACCACTATTTTCTACAGCGTTTTTGGTCCCTTTCGGAGCACCACGAATAGGGGCGCTCCTTTTCTCAATCGGAGCGCTCCCTTTCAATTCTTCATCCCATTTATCGTTCGCTTTCCTTTTTCTAATTGTGTTTGCTGTGATACCTAATTATTCCGCAATGTCTTTTAGTAAACGGCCTCCGTCACTTTCCTTCCACAACTGAATTGCTTTGTCTCTGTTCGGATTTCTAGCCCTTGCCATGTCACTCACCGCAACTCCTTTCCTTGTGTTGTTTTGTAATTTTATCACTCTAAACTGCTTCTTATTTTCTAAATCAAATATCAGCTGATTTAATATAAGTAAAAAACCTTGAAAGGCATTTAGCCAATCAAGGTATGATAACAATCACATAATATTAAGTATCAACTACTTCAGTAACTCCACTCCAACTTGTTTATAAAATTTAACTTTTAATTTCTCTTCTTCCCCCACATTTATTACCATAACTTTGTCATCTTTTTTTATACTTGTTACATTATTAAAATCACCTGTGAATACTATAGACTCATTAAATGTAATACTTAGACTACTTGTTTGTTGATATACATCTAAGGTTAAAATCACCTTAAAATTTTGGTCATCTTTGTAAGTATAAATTAATTCTCCATCATCTATATTGCCTGTTATACTCACCGGCTCACTTTGAAAAAGTTCTAATAAATCATATTCATCATACTTTATAAACATTCTTATTCATCCTTTTATTAATTAATTCGGTATAACTGTAATAACATCGCCTGCTTCATTTATAACTACTTTAACATCCTGTGTTGCATGAACAAATGTTCCGCTTCTATTACCAGGTATCTTTTTTGAATTCTTTATAGCGTCTTCAATAACTGAAGGTGGAATATTTCTTGGATCAACATATTTTTTGATAAAGTCACTAAATTCTCTTGTTTGTGGTTTATATCCTAATTCTTTAGCTTTTTCAATTGCTCTACTAGTCAAAGTAGCTCTTACTTCAGAAGTATCAGGTGCCATTCTTTCCAAAGCATGCTTTGAATAATTTCTTCCATTTATTTCTCCCCCGCCTTTTGGAAAACTCCAACCAATTTCACCCGTACTCTTAACCCCCATCTTACCATGAAACCCTTTCGCCCCAAACGGCAAAAGTGCCCCGAGCGCCGCATTCATACTGGCTTCCTGTTGTTCTTTCGAGATCTTATTCCCAAACATATCTCTTCCAGTAATTGCTTCGCTAAAGCCGTTGGTTGCGGTGATACCATATAATCCCTTTTGCGCTGTTTTTAGTGCATCGAAAGATTTTTGTGATGTCTTGTAAATATCCACTGCGCTGACTGCGGCTGATGTGGCTTTAGACGTTTTATAAATTGCCTTTCCGCCTTTGAAAATGCGCCCCGCCCAACCGACAACTGGGATGTAGCCTGCTGCTGCCATGCCGCCTGCGGCGACTCGTTGACCTGAGGTGAGCTGTTCACCCGTGATCGGGTCAACGCCTGTTGCGGCTCGTTTTGCGTCGTTTACGCCTGTCAGTTCATTCACGAGCATTCCGCCATAATCAAGTGCTTTTTCATGCCATGGGCGGTTGGCGAGGGCTTCTTGTTCCTTCGCAATTTCACGAGCTTCTTCTTGTTCTTTCTTGATTTTGATATATTCAGCTGTTTGCTTTTCAATATCGTCTTTTATCTTGTAGATTTC
>NZ_JBFEFT010000043.1:0-3070 GCF_047229225.1 Bacillus sp. 179-C3.3 HS
TGTTCTTTGAAAACTAGATAACAATAAGTAATACATTCACATTGAATGCAAAGTTCATCACACACAAAGTGATTCTTTCTAAAGTAAGAAATGGTTAAGTTAGAAAGGGCGCACGGTGGATGCCTTGGCACTAGGAGCCGATGAAGGACGGGACGAACACCGATATGCTTCGGGGAGCTGTAAGCAAGCTTTGATCCGGAGATTTCCGAATGGGGAAACCCACTGCTCGTAATGGAGTAGTATCCATACTTGAATACATAGAGTATGAGAAGGCATACCCGGGGAACTGAAACATCTAAGTACCCGGAGGAAGAGAAAGCAAATGCGATTCCCTAAGTAGCGGCGAGCGAAACGGGAACAGCCCAAACCAAGAGGCTTGCCTCTTGGGGTTGTAGGACACTCTATACGGAGTTACAAAGGAATGATATAAGCGAAGAGGTCTGGAAAGGCCCGCCAGAGAAGGTAACAGCCCTGTAACTGAAATGTCATTCCCTCCAGAGTGGATCCTGAGTACGGCGGAACACGTGAAATTCCGTCGGAATCCGGGAGGACCATCTCCCAAGGCTAAATACTCCCTAGTGACCGATAGTGAACCAGTACCGTGAGGGAAAGGTGAAAAGCACCCCGGAAGGGGAGTGAAATAGATCCTGAAACCGTGTGCCTACAAGTAGTCAGAGCCCGTTAACGGGTGATGGCGTGCCTTTTGTAGAATGAACCGGCGAGTTACGATCCCGTGCAAGGTTAAGCAGAAGATGCGGAGCCGCAGCGAAAGCGAGTCTGAATAGGGCGCATGAGTACGTGGTCGTAGACCCGAAACCAGGTGATCTACCCATGTCCAGGGTGAAGTTCAGGTAACACTGAATGGAGGCCCGAACCCACGTACGTTGAAAAGTGCGGGGATGAGGTGTGGGTAGGGGTGAAATGCCAATCGAACCTGGAGATAGCTGGTTCTCTCCGAAATAGCTTTAGGGCTAGCCTCAAGGTAAGAGTCTCGGAGGTAGAGCACTGATTGGACTAGGGGCCCCTACCGGGTTACCGAATTCAGTCAAACTCCGAATGCCGATGACTTATCCTTGGGAGTCAGACTGCGAGTGATAAGATCCGTAGTCGAAAGGGAAACAGCCCAGACCGCCAGCTAAGGTCCCAAAGTATACGTTAAGTGGAAAAGGATGTGGAGTTGCTTAGACAACCAGGATGTTGGCTTAGAAGCAGCCACCATTTAAAGAGTGCGTAATAGCTCACTGGTCGAGTGACTCTGCGCCGAAAATGTACCGGGGCTAAACGTATCACCGAAGCTGCGGACTGTTCTTACGAACAGTGGTAGGAGAGCGTTCTAAGTGCTGTGAAGCTAGACCGGAAGGACTGGTGGAGCGCTTAGAAGTGAGAATGCCGGTATGAGTAGCGAAAGACGGGTGAGAATCCCGTCCACCGAATGCCTAAGGTTTCCTGAGGAAGGCTCGTCCGCTCAGGGTTAGTCGGGACCTAAGCCGAGGCCGAAAGGCGTAGGCGATGGACAACAGGTTGATATTCCTGTACCACCTCCTCACCATTTGAGCAATGGGGGGACGCAGGAGGATAGGGTAAGCGCGGTATTGGATATCCGCGTCCAAGCAGTTAGGCTGGGAAATAGGCAAATCCGTTTCCCGTGAAGGCTGAGCTGTGATGGCGAGCGAAATTTAGTAGCGAAGTTCCTGATTCCACACTGCCAAGAAAAGCCTCTAGCGAGGTGAGAGGTGCCCGTACCGCAAACCGACACAGGTAGGCGAGGAGAGAATCCTAAGGTGATCGAGAGAACTCTCGTTAAGGAACTCGGCAAAATGACCCCGTAACTTCGGGAGAAGGGGTGCTTCTTGGGGTGTTAAAGCTCCGAGAAGCCGCAGTGAATAGGCCCAGGCGACTGTTTAGCAAAAACACAGGTCTCTGCGAAGCCGTAAGGCGAAGTATAGGGGCTGACGCCTGCCCGGTGCTGGAAGGTTAAGAGGAGCGCTTAGCGTAAGCGAAGGTGCGAATTGAAGCCCCAGTAAACGGCGGCCGTAACTATAACGGTCCTAAGGTAGCGAAATTCCTTGTCGGGTAAGTTCCGACCCGCACGAAAGGCGCAACGATCTGGGCACTGTCTCAACGAGAGACTCGGTGAAATTATAGTACCTGTGAAGATGCAGGTTACCCGCGACAGGACGGAAAGACCCCGTGGAGCTTTACTGCAACCTGATATTGAATGTTGGTACAGCTTGTACAGGATAGGTAGGAGCCTTGGAAACCGGAGCGCTAGCTTCGGTGGAGGCATCGGTGGGATACTACCCTGGCTGTATTGACCTTCTAACCCGCTGCCCTTATCGGGCAGGGAGACAGTGTCAGGTGGGCAGTTTGACTGGGGCGGTCGCCTCCTAAAATGTAACGGAGGCGCCCAAAGGTTCCCTCAGAATGGTTGGAAATCATTCGCAGAGTGTAAAGGCACAAGGGAGCTTGACTGCGAGACCTACAAGTCGAGCAGGGACGAAAGTCGGGCTTAGTGATCCGGTGGTTCCGCATGGAAGGGCCATCGCTCAACGGATAAAAGCTACCCCGGGGATAACAGGCTTATCTCCCCCAAGAGTCCACATCGACGGGGAGGTTTGGCACCTCGATGTCGGCTCATCGCATCCTGGGGCTGTAGTCGGTCCCAAGGGTTGGGCTGTTCGCCCATTAAAGCGGTACGCGAGCTGGGTTCAGAACGTCGTGAGACAGTTCGGTCCCTATCCGTCGCGGGCGCAGGAAATTTGAGAGGAGCTGTCCTTAGTACGAGAGGACCGGGATGGACGCACCGCTGGTGTACCAGTTGTTCTGCCAAGGGCATCGCTGGGTAGCTATGTGCGGACGGGATAAATGCTGAAAGCATCTAAGCATGAAGCCCCCCTCAAGATGAGATTTCCCATTCCGCAAGGAAGTAAGATCCCTGAAAGATGATCAGGTTGATAGGTCTGAGGTGGAAGCGTGGTGACACGTGGAGCTGACAGATACTAATAGATCGAGGACTTAACCTATTTTAATGTGAAGCATGAACGTTGTTATCTAGTTTTGAGAGAACATT
>NZ_JBFEFT010000044.1:0-2534 GCF_047229225.1 Bacillus sp. 179-C3.3 HS
TTTCTCTATTATAAAATGAGGAGATGGGAATTTTAAGGGAAAAAATAAGGCTGTCAAGATTTTCTCGACAGCCTGAGGATGACTCTAAACGAGTCATCCCTGTGATTGCTTTATGTGATGGATAAACCTGCACTAGCATAGCCTGCTACTGTATTTACTAAGGAAACACCAGTAGCTGTTGCTGAGAATACAACGAGCAATCTTGTTTCTGGTGTGACTGGAATATTCAGACCGGTTGCAATGCCATTTGAAATAGCACCTAGCGCTAAAGCACCTGTTAATGCCGGATTCAATGTCACACTTGCTATTTCGGTAAAGCTGTTATTTGGCGTTGGTGACGCAAATAACCTGGCTGTCACTGTAACACTCGTGCCGACTAAAGAAAGCACTGCTGTCGTACTAAAATATCCAGCAAATGAAGTGATGGTTCCCGTTCTCGGTACAGAAAATGCCATGTTTAGCAGTGTGCCGGCTGCGCCTGTTAAATCAAGCACTCCGCCTACAATGCTGACCCCGGTCGCAGAGTTACCAAATCCAATTAAACTAGATGTTCCAACAAGACCACCTGCAACTGTTGTCAATGCCGCCGGTGTGCCCGATGCAAATGGAATGATCGCACTTGATCCTGGCAAACCTGTGGCCCCGGTACCTGTTGCACCGGTTGCACCTGTAGCGCCGGTCGCTCCTGTAACGCCGGTTGCTCCCGTTTCTCCGGTCGCTCCTGTGATACCGGTAGCACCTGTCACTCCGGTTGCTCCTGTGATACCTGTAGCACCTGTTTCTCCGGTCGCTCCCGTGATGCCTGTTGCGCCTGTTTCTCCGGTTGCTCCTGTGATACCTGTTGCGCCTGTTTCTCCGGTTGCTCCTGTGATACCTGTTGCGCCTGTTTCTCCGGTTGCTCCTGTTGCGCCTGTTACGCCTGTTGCGCCTGTTGCGCCTGTTTCTCCGGTTGCTCCCGTGATGCCTGTTGCGCCTGTTTCTCCGGTTGCTCCAGTAACCCCCGTCGCGCCTGCGGCAGCTAATAACGTATAATCGGTTGACGTATCTGGAGTGCCCGTTGGTGGTGCTGTATTTACGAGATACGTTCCACCTTCATATGTCACCACTTGACCTACTGGATACGTTGGTGCTTCTGCTGGATCGAATGCTACAACTCCTGCTAAACCTACTCCTGTTGCTCCCGTTTCTCCGGTAGCTCCTGTGATACCTGTAGCACCTGTTTCTCCCGTGGCTCCCGTCTCTCCAGTTGCACCCGTCGCGCCTGTTTCTCCCGTGGCTCCTGTTACACCAGTTGCTCCTGTTTCTCCTGTGGCTCCTGTTTCTCCTGTGGCTCCTGTTTCTCCTGTGGCTCCAGTTGCCCCTGTTTCTCCAGTCGCTCCAGTGATACCTGTAGCACCTGTTTCTCCGGTCGCTCCTGTGATGCCTGTTGCGCCTGTTTCTCCGGTTGCTCCTGTGATACCGGTCGCTCCCGTAACCCCCGTCGCACCTGAGGCAGCTAATAACGTATAATCGGTTGACGTATCTGGGGTGCCAGTTGGTGGTGCTGTATTTACGAGATACGTTCCACCTTCATATGTCACCACTTGACCTACTGGATACGTTGGTGCTTCTGCTGGATCGAATGCTACAACCCCTGCTAAACCTACTCCTGTTGCTCCGGTTTCTCCGGTCGCCCCTGTGATGCCTGTAGCGCCAGTTGCTCCGGTTTCTCCCGTGGCTCCTGTTACACCGGTTGCTCCCGTCTCTCCAGTTGCACCCGTTTCTCCAGTTGCTCCGGTAACGCCGGTTCCTGTGGCGCCGGTTGCTCCCGTTTCTCCCGTGGCGCCTGTTACACCGGTTGCTCCCGTTTCTCCAGTTGCTCCGGTGGCTCCTGTACCTGTAGCGCCGGTCGCGCCTGTTTCTCCCGTCGCGCCTGCGGCAGCTAATAACGTATAATCGGTTGACGTATCTGGAGTGCCAGTTGGTGGTGCTGTATTCACGAGATATGTTCCGCCTTCATACGTCACCACTTGACCTACTGGATAAGTCGGCGCTACTGCTGGATCAAATGGTACGACCCCAGCTAAGCCGACACCTGTGGCGCCGGTGGCGCCGGTGGCTCCCGTGGCTCCTGTACCTGTGGCGCCTGTCGCGCCTGTTTCTCCCGTGGCTCCTGTTACGCCGGTGGCGCCTGTCACTCCAGTTGCACCAGTGGCGCCGGTACCTGTGGCACCCGTCGCACCTGTTTCTCCCGTGGCTCCTGTTACACCGGTTGCTCCCGTCTCTCCAGTTGCTCCGGTGGCTCCCGTACCTGCGGCACCCGTCGCACCTGTTTCTCCCGTGGCGCCTGTTACACCGGTTGCTCCCGTCTCTCCAGTTGCTCCGGTGGCTCCTGTACCTGTGGCACCTGTCGCGCCTGTTTCTCCCGTGGCTCCTGTTACACCGGTTGCTCCCGTCTCTCCAGTTGCACCGGTCGCTCCTGTTCCTGTGGCACCTGTCGCGCCTGTTTCTCCCGTCGCGCCGGTTACGCCGGTTGCTCCTGTGGCGCCGGTTGC
>NZ_JBFEFT010000045.1:0-1999 GCF_047229225.1 Bacillus sp. 179-C3.3 HS
CGATACATTTCATTCAACATATATACCTTTAAAATAAAAAAGATTGTAGAAAAACATGAGTTTCTCTACAATCTGAGCCCCTTTTAGGGGCTTTTGATTAACGTAATAATTGAAGTACGTTTTGTGGCTGTTGGTTTGCTTGTGCTAACATTGCTTGAGAAGCTTGAGAAAGAATGTTGTTCTTTGTGAACTCACTCATTTCTTTCGCCATGTCAACGTCACGAATACGAGACTCAGCAGCTGTTAAGTTTTCAGCAGAAGCACCAAGGTTGTTGATTGTGTGCTCTAGACGGTTTTGGACCGCACCAAGTTTAGAACGCTGGTCTGAAACTTGTTTGATTGCGCCATCAATGATATTTAATTGGTCATCAAAAGAAAGAACGTCTGCTGCAGTTGGGTCAGCAAATTGGGTTACATTAATATTCGCAACAGCATGATCAGCTTTAAGTGTTCCGTCAGCTTCCAATGCACCTAGTTTATCAGAAGACATTGCTCCAATGTGAACGGATAATTGTTGTGCAACATTAGCACCGATTTGGAAAGTTAGTTTTTTAGGTTCTCCACCGTCTGCTGGTGTTTCACTAAACGTACCATCAAGTAGTTTCTTTCCGTTAAATTCAGTACGGTCAGAAATACCGTTCTTACCTGTTCCGTTTCCAATCTCCTGAATAAGTGCATCAATTTCTTCTTGAATTGCAGCAAGATCTGTATCGTCTTGTGTACCAGTGTTTCCAGCTTGAACAACTAATTCACGTACACGTTGAAGGATTGCATGAGTTTCAGTTAATGCACCTTCAGCTGTTTGGATAAGAGAAATCCCGTCCTGAGCGTTTTTAGTAGCCATTTCTAATCCGCGGATTTGTCCACGCATTTTTTCAGAGATCGCAAGACCTGCCGCGTCATCTCCCGCACGGTTAATACGAAGACCTGAAGAAAGTTTCTCCATGTTCTTTTGACCTGCTCCATTGTTTGCAGACAAACGGTTTAAAGTGTTAAGTGCTGCGATATTGTGGTTAATTCTCATTTCCTATTACCTCCATGTGTTTGAAACAATTAGACATCCATGCCTAAAAGTTCTAAAATAGAATTTTTTTGTAAGCCTTACAATCCAATTATCGAACCTTAATGGAATATGTTTAACAAAAAAGGGATAAATAAGGAAGAAGACTCATTCATTATGATCGTTTCGCTAGAGTATACCAAAATTAAAGGTCTATTCTCGTGAATTAACAGGGGTTTTTAGAATCATTGGATTATGAAAAGAGCATAAAAAAAAGCCCCATGAAGGGGCTTTTCATTAACGTAGTAATTGAAGAACGTTTTGTGGCTGTTGGTTCGCTTGCGCAAGCATTGCTTGAGATGCTTGAGAAAGAATGTTGTTCTTTGTGAACTCACTCATTTCTTTCGCCATGTCTACGTCACGGATACGAGACTCAGCAGCTGTTAAGTTTTCACCAGAAGCACCAAGGTTGTTGATTGTGTGCTCTAGACGGTTTTGTACTGCACCAAGTTTAGAACGTTGTGCAGAAACGGCTGTGATTGCGCCATCAATTCCTTTAAGTTGAGCATCAAAAGTTGTATTAGCAAAGTCTGTTACATCAATATCACTGATTGCAACAGTACCATCTCCTAAGTCACTTGCCTTCATGCTATCAATGGTTACATTTAAAGTTTGACCACCATTCGCACCGATTTGGAATGTAAACCCACCAGCTTCACTACCATCTAATAGATTTTTACCGTTAAATTGAGTACGGTCAGCAATACCTTCACTTCCAGCTTCTCCACCAACTTCTTCTATTAAAGCACTGATTTCTTCTTGAATTGCAGCAAGGTCTGTATCGTCTTGTGTACCAGTGTTTCCAGCTTGAACAACTAGTTCACGCATACGTTGAAGGATTGCATGTGTTTCAGTTAATGCCCCTTCAGCTGTTTGGATAAGAGAAATACCATCTTGTGCGTTTTTAGAAGCCATTTCTAAACCGCGGATTTGTCCACG
>NZ_JBFEFT010000046.1:0-1680 GCF_047229225.1 Bacillus sp. 179-C3.3 HS
TTCTCTATTATAAAATGAGGAGATGGGAATTTTAAGGGAAAAAATAAGGCTGTCAAGATTTTCTCGACAGCCTGAAGCCCCTTAATGGGGCTTTTTTATGTTGGTTGAAAACTAGATGTAAGGTGCTTGAACAGCTTGTGATATGTTAGATGGGCATTTAGACAAGCGATATTCACTGAATGATATAAAGAGTAAAATGAGCATAAAGATCGATAAAATAATATAAAACACTAAACTAGCTCTAATCATATCCGATAATAAAAATGTCAGGGTTAATAAAAACCCTAGAAAAAGGACTTTTTTCAGACAAGGACGTCTGTCAGGTCCCAAATACATGGAGGTAATAAGAAATGAGAATTAACCACAATATTGCAGCACTTAACACTTTAAACCGATTGTCTTCAAACAACGCTGCTAGCCAAAAGAACATGGAGAAGCTTTCTTCAGGTCTTCGTATCAACCGTGCAGGAGATGACGCAGCAGGTCTTGCAATCTCTGAAAAAATGCGTGGACAAATCCGCGGATTAGAAATGGCTTCTAAAAACGCACAAGATGGTATCTCTCTTATCCAAACAGCTGAAGGTGCACTTACAGAAACACATGCGATCCTTCAACGTATGCGTGAACTAACAGTTCAAGCAGGTAACACTGGTACTCAACAGACTGAAGATTTAAACGCGATTCAAGAAGAGGTTACAGCTCTAATAGCAGAGATCGATGGAATCGGTGACCGTACTCAATTCAACGGAAAAAAGCTATTAGATGGTACTGGGGGAACATTTACATTCCAAATCGGTGCGAATGGTGGTCAAACTTTAGATGTAACCATTGATAGCATGAAAGCAGGCGCATTAGGTACTACTGCCGGTGTTCAAGTTAGTGCTCTCACATTAAATAATTTTACTACGAACGATTTTGATACTCAACTTACTGCGGTTGATGATGCAATCAAAGCCGTTTCTGCACAACGTTCTAAACTTGGTGCAGTACAAAACCGTCTAGAGCACACAATCAACAACCTTGGTGCTTCTGGTGAAAACTTAACAGCTGCTGAGTCTCGTATCCGTGACGTAGACATGGCGAAAGAAATGAGTGAGTTCACAAAGAACAACATTCTTTCTCAAGCGTCTCAAGCAATGCTTGCACAAGCGAACCAACAGCCACAAAACGTTCTTCAATTACTACGTTAATGAAAGGCCCCTTCATGGGGCTTTTTTACGTTAACTGATAACTGAATATAGAGTGTGAGTATCAATTTTAAGCTTGTTTTTTACAGTCTGTGATGTTTTACAAAGGTGTATTTTAGATAAATTGCATAACTCACTTTTATATGAACTTTTGTAAATCTAATTTATGAAAATAGACCGGTAAAATAATTAAACATACTAAACTTTCTATAGATGTATCCGATAATAGAATTGTCAGGGCCGATAAGCCCTAGATTAAAGGGCTTTTTTCAGACAAGGACGTCTGTCAGGTCCCAAATACATGGAGGTAATAAAAAATGAGAATTAACCACAATATCGCAGCACTTAACACATTAAACCGTTTGTCTTCAAACAACGCTGCTAGCCAAAAGAATATGGAGAAACTTTCTTCTGGACTTCGTATCAACCGTGCAGGAGATGACGCAGCAGGTCTTGCGATCTCTGAAAAAATGCGTGGACAAATCCGCGGATT
>NZ_JBFEFT010000048.1:0-1550 GCF_047229225.1 Bacillus sp. 179-C3.3 HS
TCAGGCTGTCGAGAAAATCTTGACAGCCTTATTTTTTCCCTTAAAATTCCCATCTCCTCATTTTATAATAGAGAAAAGCCCATTAAAGGAAGGTGTTTTTCTCATGTTCCACACTAGAAATTCTTCTCAGCACGAAGCCGAATTTGTATTGCTAGATCAACTGGTCGAAGAGGATCACCTGCTTCGTAAAATTGATCAGTACATTGATTTTTCATTTATCATAGACAAAGTAAAACCTTATTATAGTGAGAATAAAGGTCGCCCCTCACTTGACCCCCTTATTTTGTTCAAAATGATGTTTATCGGATACCTCTATGGTATCCGTTCTGAAAGACAACTTGAAAAAGAAATTTACTATAACATGGCGTATAGATGGTTTTTAGGTTTGAACATCAATGCCCCTGTTCCACATCACTCGACCATCAGTTGGAATCGTCGTACTCGTTTTAAAGATACATCGATTTTTCAAGATATTTTTGATGAGATTGTGCTTCAAGCCATCAATCACGATATGGTTGGAGGGCGCGTCCTCTTTACTGATTCAACCCATCTAAAAGCGAATGCCAATAAACATAAATATACGAGAAAAACGATTGAACAAGACACTCAGAACTATCTGAAAGAATTAGATGAAGCCGTCCAAGAAGATCGAGAGATACATGGAAAAAAGCCCTTAAAGGGAAAAGAGGAGGTGAAAACGGAAAAAGAGATTCGCCAAAGTACGACTGATCCTGAAAGCGGCTATCTTTATCGTGAAAATAAGCCTGAAGGCTTTTTCTATCTAGACCACCGTACTACAGATATGAAGTACAATATCATCACTGATGCCCATGTCACGCCTGGCAATGTCCACGATTCTGTTCCATACCTTGATCGATTGGATCACCAAATCGCACGATTTGGTTTTCAAGTAGAAGCTGTTGCCCTTGATTCTGGTTATTTGACAACTCCAATCTGTAAGGGCTTATCCGATCGCCGTATTTTTGGTGTCATCGCACATAGACGTTTTCATCCAACAAGAGGATTATTTGAGAAGTGGAAATTTCAGTATGATTCTGAACATGATCATTACATATGTCCGAAGGGTGAGAAGCTTTTATATACTACAACTGATCGAAAAGGTTATAGGTTCTACAAATCAGATCCAAAAAAATGTGCATTCTGTCCTTTCCTTGAAAGGTGTACAAGGTCTAAAAATCACCAAAAAGTCATCTCAAGACATGTGTGGGAAGAACATAAAGAAAAGATCAGACAAAATCGTCTATCTGTCTCTGGAAAAGAGCTATACAAAAAAAGAAAAGAAAAAATAGAGCGAAGCTTTGCAGATTCAAAACAACTGCACGGGCTTCGCTACTGCCGGTTAAGGGGAAAACAAAATGTGAGTGAGCAAGTTCTTCTCACAGCTGCCTGCCAGAATATGAAAAAGATTGCCACACACCTAGCGAAACTAGGCTAGGTGTGTGGGAGGGCTTTTTCGATACATTTCATTCAACATATATACCTTTAAAATAAAAAAGATTGTAGAAAAACATGAGTTTCTCTACAATCTG
>NZ_JBFEFT010000049.1:0-1289 GCF_047229225.1 Bacillus sp. 179-C3.3 HS
TAGACTGACATAGCAGAATGAGACACAAATAAAACACCCTTATTAGGCTGACATGCTACCAAATGTTTTTGGTGCGTGGTAGCCTAATTTTTCTTGGATACGTTCTTCATTATAATACTTAATGTAACGGTCGATTCGTTTTCTGACATCTTTCTCAGATATCGAGTTGAACTTTGTATAGATAAACTCCTCTGATTTCAAGCTAGAATGGAAGGATTCGATAACTGCGTTATCCCAACAGTTGCCTCGTCTGGACATACTGCTTGTGAGGTTCCTTTCCTCTAATTCCTTTTGATATGCATACGAACTGTATACACTTCCTTGATCGGAATGCACAATTACACCTTTAGGGTAATTCCTTTTCTCTAAAGCCTGTCTGACTGTGTCCAATATGAGTGGTGTTTGTTGATGGTCATCTAGGGTATAGGAAACAACTTCGTTGTTGTACAAATCCATAATGGTCGAAAGGTAGAGCGTTCTCGGTCCGTACTGAATATAAGTAATGTCTGTTACCCATTTTAAATTCGGGTGTATTGCGATGAAGTTCCGATTTAATCTATTCGGGGCAATGATGACAGATTCCCCTTGCGATTTCCATTTCCTTTTACGCTTTACACGGCATTGAAGATGATATTTTTGCATCATACGCTGTACAGTATTTCGATTTCGTTTGATACCATATTGGCGATGAAGTAGCTCTCGGATCTTACGGTGACCATACCGGAACGAAGTTTCGGTACATAATGAAATAATAGCGACCTCCACTTGTGACTTTGCCGGTATTCCTTCGGATATCCAACGATAGTATGTCGATCTAGCGATCTGCAAAATGTTTAAGATAGACGTTACTGTATATTTCTTTCGTAATCTCTCGACCAAATATAGAGCTACTCCCTTTTCAACTCCTCTATGATTTCCAAATACTTTTTTAGAATTTCATTCTCCATCTTAAGGTGTTCAATCTGCCTATTCACTTTTCCCTCTTTAGAGATATTTTCAGGTCCATGCCCAAAGCTATATTGTTTTCCAATTGGCTGATCGAATCGATATAACTGATTTTCTCGATACCACTTCATCCATGTTTTAATCTGAGAAACATTTTTTATATTATATTTATCCATAATTTGTTTATTGGTAAACTGACCACTTAATTTATCTTTGACAACAGCCCATTTTATTTCAGATGAATAACTGTTTTTCCCCATAAAAATACCCTCCTAATTAACACTTTGTTTAAGTGTATCACTAGAAGGGTGTTTTTTTATGTCCCATTTGACTAGGTTAGTCTA
>NZ_JBFEFT010000004.1:0-166181 GCF_047229225.1 Bacillus sp. 179-C3.3 HS
ACATCCATGTATTCCTTCATTGTTTCAAGGGAGCTCTTGGTTTCATTCAAAGCACTGGCTTGTTCTCTATCAAAGGCATGAAGAGAACCAATGGTTTTCGAAATGTTCATCCATGCTTTTTGATAGCTTGCTTGAAAATCAGAATCGTCCACTCTTGGTAAATTAATGATATGGCTGACTTTACCGATGGCGCTGTTCGCATCTGACACGATGTCGGAAATGGCCTGTTCGGCATTTTTTAAGCCTTGATCAAGTTCATGTTCGAGAAACGATTGTGAGATAAAGCCTTTTTCGTTTGATTCAAATGAGCGAAGTGATGTTTTTATCTTTTTGAGCGCGGCGCTGTATTCCTCAATGGTAAGCACGAAGAATTTCAAAAAGGGGATATGACACTCGGTATAAAACGCTCGAATGGCTTCTCCAGCTTCTCCCTTTAGAGCACCATCTAATGAGATGATCTGATTGATTTGTTTTTCTAGGGATTTGATGTTCTGTGATTGTTGCTTTAAGCTTGTCAGTGTTTGAGCAATTGCATCATCCAAAGCTTGAACATCTAACGTTTTCATGGCAATCTCCTTCAATGCTTGGTTACAATCAATAGAGAGTTTACCACTAGATGGAGGTAAATTGAGAAATAAACCCTGGGTTTCCTTAAAAATGAATTTAATTGCATAGGTGAAATAGACTAGATAAGAATAAAAAAATTCTTGTGACTACATCTTAAAGTGTGCAAGTTGAGAACTAGTCTTTTATTACAGCAGAATCAAAAATAAAAAAGCCCTTCCATTTGGAGGGGCTTCATTTGAGGGAACGTTTATTCAACACTATCAATGTTAGTATCTACTTCCGAAATCCATTTTTTGGTTTTAGTTGTTTTATACTTTCCGTTTACATAGATTTTTGTTGTTGCTTGGTATTCAGCTTTGGTGTATTTTCTAATCCATCTATATTTTTCTACTGACTTTAATTTTATTTCTCCTTTGGATGCGACATAACCAGTCACCATTCCAGTAAATGCGGCAGCTGCAGCTGGTCCAAGTTGCAATGTTGAGGCTAAATATCTAGTGATATGGAACATGCCGTATGATGCGGCAGATGCGACTACATAAGAAGGTATAGTGTAATTAGAGGTGAATTGTCCGTCCCACTTTGCTTGAGCTTCCAATTCAGATTTTAACAAGTTCTCATTAAGAGCAAATCGAGAAGGTTCGTAGCTTACTAGTTTTTTAGGAGTCTCATCATTCTCCTGAGCTAATAAAGGAGCACTTACAGAAAACATTAAAACCAAAGACAAACTGACGAGAAACAAAGTTTTGAAGATGTTCATAATAACCCTCTTTCTGGTAATAATGTAGTACATTTCCGATTATAGACAATAAAGGCTTTTAATGCCATCCCTTATGTATTAAAATGTATATGATTTATATAAAGGGGTGTGGTGAGGGTGAGGCATTTTTTAACGGCAATCGTAGTGGCCATAGTTGTAGGGGTAATCGTATATGTTGCAGATCATCGTTTGGGCATGATCCCATTGATGCTAATCTTAGCAGTTGCGATCTATATTGTAAGTAGGATTAGTGAAGCACTGGTTAAGAAATATTCAAAAGAAGACAGTCAATAAAATGCCCCTCCATTCGAAGGGCATTTTTTACTTAAACCGCCATTCCTTTTTCTCTTTATCCCATTTCAATTCCTCACGAGAAACCAGATTCTTAACAGCCTTGCGGATCGCTTCCTCACCTTTGCCTGTTTTCCTTTTAAGGTCATCTATCGTGGGGTTTTTTCTGAATCTGCTCATGTTATAGATGATTCGATAAAGTTTTCTTTCAAGATCGGTCACAGGTCTTCCCTCCTGCAAAGAGAATATATGTTCGATTATAAACGTAAATAAAAGCCCCTTCAAATTGATTAGGAGGGGCTTTTTAATACATATACCAAAGAATTTACTGTTCGATTAATGACGTATCGGCTACAAAAGCTTAAAATCATTCATTTAGAAATTTGTGTGAAGCTTTAACACATTAGGTTCAATCGTATATGACATTCTTACCTTCTTCGCTTAACTTCTTTAAAGATGTGAGCATATGATTGATTTCTTCATCAGAATGTCTTTCCCATGAACCTAATTCAGCTACTATTTTTAAGGGAGATTTCGATCTATAAGAACGTGTTGGGTTTCCAGGGAACCTTTTGTCGGTTAAATTCGGATCATTTTCAAATTCACCTAAGGGTTCTACAATATAAATTCGCTCTTTAGATTGGGTTCTTGCTAATTCAGCGCCCCATTTAGCAGCTTCTAATGTTCCAGTAAAATAGATATGGTTAGATTTTTTATCTTGATAATTGGATAAGTACAATGGTTCTAGCAGGTCACCAATTTTTAGTTTTGCTTTAGTGCCATGAAAAAACGGACCAGGATCTAACACATTTTTCTTATCATTCATATAGCGACACCCCTTATCGATTTTGACTAGCGTATTACAGTATAAGGCTTGATTTGAGTGGAAAACAGTCTATAAAAAGTTTTCAATTAGGGTTATAATAAAAGTAGAGATTAGGATTTGATCGGACACAGAACATGTAGTATTTTCCTTACGATGAGGGTGCGAAAGAAAAGAGTCTATAAGGATTTGTATAACCCAGCTAAAAAAGCTGGGTTTTTCTTTTGAGTATCATAGGAACTCTCTCTAATAAGGAAGTACGCTCTATCATAAACATAAATATGAGACCTTTAAAATTGAATTGCAAATTTTATAAGGATAATGAAATCTTGATGCGGGATGGTATAATTTACATATAAGTTAATAACTGGGGGTATGTTATATGCATTTTCGTAAAGAGACAGTTGACGAAATCACTAAATATGACGACTACCCGTACAAGGTCTATACAAGGGTCTCGACAGATCGTGATGAACAAATATCATCAAAAGAAAACCAAATCGATGTTTGTAGGTACTGGATTGAACAACACAATTATCAATGGGATGACCGTTCTGTTTTGTTAGATGACGGTATTAGTGGTACTGTCCTTGAAGATAGAGCAGCAATGAAATACATTTTTTCATTGGCAGAAAAGAAAGAAATAAAAATGGTTATTTTCAAATCCATCACACGTCTTGCGAGGGATCTGAAAGATGCTCTTTATATTAGAGAGATCTTAGTATCTAACGGTGTTCGTGTCGTCACGCTTGAAGAAGATTATGACAGCCTTTATGAGAGTAAAGCGTCGATGAAATTTGAAATGTCAGCCCTTTTCGCAGAGCAGTTACCTAAATCTATGTCCGTAAACATAAGTGGTGTTCTTGCAGCAAAGGCCAGACGGGGAGAGCACTCTGGAAGAGTACCATATGGTTATATGAAAGAGGGGAAATACCTCGTAATCAACGAAAATGAAGCTGATGTGATCAGGTTGATTTTTCATTTATATAACAACGAGGGATTAGGTCAGAAAAGAGTTACATACGCTTTGCAGGAGAAGTGTAAAGCTGGTGAAATACCTCCACCAAGGAAAAGAAGTAACTGGCAGCTTACAACGGTCCAGACTATTTTAAAAAACCCTATTTATTGTGGAGTTCACATTGCTAATAGACATACAACGATAAAGGTAGATGGGCGAAAGAAATTTATTAGAAATCCACCTGAAAAATGGAATGTTTATGAAGATTTCTGTCCGCCAATCGTTTCTAGAGAAGATTGGGAAAAAGCTAACAGTAAACAAACAGTCAATAAAAAGAGAAAATTCACACCTTGGAATGAGTTGAGAAAGTTAATTATCTGTGGGAAATGTGGATCTAAAATGGTGATTATCCAAACACATCGAGTCAAGAAAAATGGAGAGCGGACTTATTGGAAATACCTAAAATGTAGTAATTTCAGAAGGTCCGGGCAAGATGGGTGTGTGAATCATGTCCCGATCAAATACGAGGAACTTAGAGATTTTGTGATTGAAAATCTCATTAAATTTTCAGAGGGAATTTCACACGACTTCAAGAAAAATTCGCTTGAACAAAAGGAAAAACAAATTAAAGCTATAAAGGCAGAATTGAAATCTTTAGAGACGCAAAACAAAAGATTGTTAGAACTGTACTTAGAAGATCAAATGATTACAAAAGCCGAATTTCAAAGTAAACGGAACGACATTCAGGCTAAAATAACAAATCTTGAACAGAGTTTATTTTCATTGCAACATGTACAAAATGAGAAGAATTCCATCATTGAAATGAAAGCAGTCATTCAAGAACTTGAGGATAGAGAAAAAGATTTAAAGCATGTGTTTGAGAAGCTCATTGATCGTATCGTGATTGATCCAAATGGGCAAATAAACATCTATTATAGATTCAAATGACAAAGCGCGGATAACAATTTGCAAAAGGTACGCTTAGCAAATGCCATGCAAAAGCTAGGAGTCAAAGGTCGTTCACAGGCCGTAGTCGAGCTTCTGCGTATGGGTGAGCTAGAGCTCTAAAGTCAGCCGGTTTTCCTCCATATCGAGGAGGAACCGGTTATTCTGTGTGAATTTCCTCACAGCATCTTCTTGCATTTTCTTTGAAAAACGAGGAAAATAGATGTGTACGTGTTAATTAAAGTGAGATGCTATAGTGAGGTATCAATGAAATGGAAACGAATGAGTTCGACCATGTTGCAGATATTGAGAAATCATTGCGCCATATTGCCGCAATCATTAAGCAAAAAGGTAGAGAAATCCTCAATCAATATACGATTACACCACCACAATTTGTAGGGCTTCAATGGCTCTATGAATTCGGGGATATGACAATAGGTGAATTATCACAAAAGATGTATTTGGCATGTAGCACGACCACTGATTTAATTGATCGAATGGAAAAAAATGAACTTGTTGAACGGGTCAAAGATCCTTCTGACCGCCGAGTCGTCCGTATTCATTTATTGCCAGAAGGTGAGCGGATTATTCAAGAAGTGATCGCCAAACGACAAGAATACGTCAGTGAACTTCTAGGGGCTTTCTCAGAAGAAGAAGCCATCGTTTTCAATCAATCTTTAACGAAACTACAGCAGCAAATGAATAGAAAATGAGGCGATTTTGTTGGATCAACCAATCGGCGTAATTGATTCCGGCGTCGGCGGGCTAACCGTAGCGAAGGAAATCATGAGACAACTGCCAAAAGAAAAAATTATATACGTGGGTGATACAAAACGATGTCCCTATGGCCCGCGGGAACAGGAAGAAGTTCGCCAATATACATGGGAAATGGCGCATTACTTATTGAGACATCACCACATTAAAATGCTCGTCATTGCTTGTAATACGGCAACTGCGATTGCCCTTGATGAAATCAAAGCAACGCTCGATATCCCAGTCATTGGGGTGATTCAGCCTGGTGCACGCACGGCCATCAAGGTGACGAATAATCAACATATTGGTGTTATCGGGACAGCCAATACGATCAAAAGTGAAGCTTATAAAGAAGCGCTGCTTTCTTTAAAAGAAGGTTTGACTGTTCAAAGTCTTGCTTGCCCGCTGCTCGTTCCATTTGTTGAGAGTGGCACGTTTTTAGATCAAACAGCAGACGAAGTTGTCAAAGATTCGCTTGAACCGATGAAAGATACTGGCATCGATACATTGATTCTTGGATGCACACATTATCCTATTTTAAAAGAACCCATTCAGCGCTATATGGGCAGTGATGTTCGCATCATATCATCAGGGGACGAGACAGCAAGAGAAGCCAGTACGATTCTTTCTTATAAAGGGTTGTTAAATGCGTCTCAGGAAGCACCCGATCATACATTTTACACAACAGGCGATCAACTAAATTTTCAAAACATTGCAAGTGACTGGTTCGGCTACCTACCAGGTAAGGTCAAATCCGTGTCACTTGAACGAATGTACCAGTCATAACTCACTTCTACTTGAAGTGGGTTCTTTTTTTATGAAAAGGGTCTAATCGTCCTCTGGAGCTCGTATACATAGTAGTACAAACTACCGGAGGAGGGTGAAGTATGCTGAAAAAAGGATCTACAGCAGCTGTCACATGTATTGCGTCAGCCATGCTTTTATCAGGATGCGGATTATTTCAAACAGACCAAGCGAAGACAGAGATTGATCCACCACAAAACGTCACATATGTGAACGAAAATAAAGAAGAAAAACAAACAGCGAAAGAAGGAAAAGAAGAGAAACAGGCTGATACCGTCATGAGAGAATTATATTTAATTGATAAAAACGGCTATGTCGTCTCCCAATCCATTCCGCTGCCGAAAAATGAAGGAAGTGCCAAGCAAACGCTTGAATATCTCGTAGATGGAGGACCGATTTCAAACCTCATGCCCAATGGATTTAGAGCGGTTTTGCCAGCTGATACGAGCGTATCTGTCGACATTCAAGACGGTACAGCCGTTGTGGACTTTTCAAATGAATTCAAAAACTATAAAAAAGAAGACGAACAGCGCATTTTGCAATCTGTCACATGGACGTTAACGCAGTTTGATTCAGTCGCCAAAGTCAAATTGAAGATGAATGGGCATGAACTAAAAGAAATGCCTGTAAATGGGACACCCATCTCAGATGATTTAAGCAGAGAAGATGGCATCAATATTCAGCACGAGGCGGCCGCTGATATGACGGCGACAAAGCCAGTCACGGTCTACTATTTATCAGAATCCGATGAGCAGACTTACTATGTACCGGTAACAAAGAGAGCGTCAAATGAAGAGGATGATCTGATTGTATCAGCCATTGATGAGCTGGTTTCTGGGCCAAGCAAAACAAGCCAATTGCTCACCGACTTTGACCGAGACGTAAAACTGAATGATGTACCAAAAGTAAAAGATGGTCATGTCACACTCGACTTTAATGAGTCCATTTTTGGCAGCGCAGATGAAAAGAAAAAAGTCATTTCTCAAAAAGTGCTAGATAGTATTGTACTCACATTAACAGAGCTACCTGATGTCAAAAGCGTTTCGGTGAAAGTAAATGGGAAGGCAGACCTGGTGAACGAAAAAGGAGCTGAGCTGACAAAGCCGGTTTCAAGACCAGAACAAGTGAATACAGGTAGTTTTTAACGGCACACATTGATATAATGTAGGAAAAGGGGCAAGCATTGACGCTGCCTCTTTTTTATTCTAGGCGACTAGAACTGAACGAGGTTGTCAAAGTTAGTAGGAGAACCTATTAACAACACATGGAAGTTATATCGTAACGGAGGTAAATCATGAGATTAGATGAAAGACAATATGATGAATTAAGAAAAATTGAAATAGAGGCAGGCTACATCACGCACCCAGAAGGCTCTGTCTTAATCTCAGCGGGAAATACAAAGGTGATTTGCAACGCATCCATTGAAGACCGCGTACCTCCTTTTTTAAGAGGCGAAGGAAAAGGCTGGATCACAGCAGAATATAGCATGCTACCAAGAGCAACAGCACAACGAACCATTCGTGAATCCTCAAAAGGAAAAGTCACAGGACGTACAATGGAGATCCAACGCTTAATTGGACGAGCACTTCGTGCAGTTGTTGATTTAGAAAAACTCGGTGAACGTACGATTTGGATTGATTGTGATGTCATTCAAGCAGATGGCGGAACACGGACGGCTTCCATCACAGGTGCTTTTGTCGCCATGGCGCTTGCCATTCAAAAGCTTCAAGCGGAAAAAGTGATCAAAGAAAACCCAATCACGGACTATTTAGCGGCAATATCCGTCGGAATTGATTCAAAGCAAGGACTTCTGTTAGATTTAAATTATGAGGAAGATTCCTCGGCTGAAGTGGATATGAATGTCATTATGACAGGTACTGGACGTTTTGTAGAACTGCAAGGTACAGGAGAAGAAGCGACATTTACAAGAGAGCAGCTGAACGGTTTGCTTGATTTAGCCGAAAAAGGCATTCGAGAATTAATTGAAAAACAAAAAGCAGTCACAGGAGAAGTCATATAAGGAGAAAGGTTTGATTAGGATGAAAACAGCGATCATTGCTACGCATAATTCGGGAAAAGCAAAAGAATTCAAAGCCATCCTTGAACCAAAAGGTTTCACAGTCAAAACACTAGCAGACATTGGATTTACTGAAGAGATTGAAGAAACAGGACAAACCTTCGAAGAAAATGCCGTGATCAAAGCTGAGGCAATCCAGGCCAAAGCAGGTGAAATGGTGATTGCGGACGATTCAGGTCTGTCGATTGATTATCTTGGCGGGAAACCGGGCGTCTATTCAGCGAGATATGCGGGTGTGGAAAAAGACGATGCTGAGAATGTAAAGAAAGTACTCGATGAACTCAAAGGTGTCGAAAAAGAAGACCGCACAGCCAGATTCCGATGTGCTCTTGCTGTCAGCATACCAGGGAAAGAAACCAAAACGGTTGAAGGATCGGTTGAAGGATTTATCTCAGAAGAACCAATTGGCGAAAACGGCTTCGGATACGATCCTATTTTTATCGTCAAAGATAAGGACAAAACAATGGCTCAATTAACACCAGAGGAGAAAAACAAAATCAGCCATCGAGCGGTTGCGCTTCAAAAACTTTCATCACTGCTAGACGCAAAAGATTAAGGGGGAATGAAGCCATGAAGATACTCATCATTAGCGACAGTCATGGACTCACAGACGAACTTCAAACCATTGCCAAACGGCATGCGGATGAAGTGGACATGATGATTCACTGCGGAGATTCAGAACTCGAAACAAACCATCCGGCACTAGAAGGATACAAAGTCGTCAAAGGAAATTGTGATTTTATAGGCGATTTTGAAGAAGAGCTCCTGCTTCCACTTGATGGAGGCGGAAAACTATTTCTCACCCACGGACATCTACATGGCATCAAACAAACCTTGCTTCAAGTCTACTACCGTGCAGAAGAACTCGGCGCAGACATCGTCTGTTTTGGTCACTCGCACATCCCGGGTAGCGAACGCTTAAGAGGAAAACTGTTCATCAACCCCGGCAGTGTCCACCTGCCAAGAGTGCGAAAAGAACGCAGCTATGCTATACTGACACTAGATGGAAACACAGCGAACATACAATTCTATACGGATGAAGGTCAGACGATTCCAGACCTCGAAAACACCGTCACAATGGAAAGTATTTCATAAGGGCGCATCATCTGCCCCTTATGAAAAAACTTTCGAAAAAACCGTTGACTTTAAAGAACAATAGTAATATAATAAATATTGTCGTTGAGGTATTCCTCATCAGCACACTACATAACAACATGTCCCAGTAGCTCAGCTGGATAGAGCAACGCCCTTCTAAGGCGTCGGTCGGGAGTTCGAATCTCTCCTGGGACGTCATTTAGAAAACCCGTTATTGATACGTATTGTCATTGTTTAATAAAACGATGACATAGACGTTTTGATAACGGGTTTTTTCGTGTACGTAAGACATACGTTAGGATGTACGTTGGTCAAAATGGTTATATTTATCGGCTACTTACAAAGTCTCACGGCTAACTCGTCACCCGAACGTAACGATCCGATCAAAGATGTGGTATCTACGCTTAGGACATTTCATCATTCTAATAAAAACACAAAAGAGGCGACCCAAAGCGGTATTGCTTTTATATACACATACTTTTACATCTGAGAAGCGATTTCATTAAATCCTAAATAAGTGAATATTATGTAATTTCACGATAAAATGATACATGATGATAAAGGGGGCTATTAAATGATCAAAGGGCTATATGAAGCGCATCTACCTGTCAGCAATCTAGAAAAATCTATTGAGTTTTATAAGAAGTTAGGGTTAGAAAAAGCCTATGAACAAGAAAAATTGGTGTTTTTCTGGATTGAGAAAGGATGTAGTTGGTTGGGGTTGTGGGAAACTGATCAGGTGAAAACACCTTATCATCCATCGTTAAGGCATATTGCCTTCCAAATTGATCGAGAGAATCTGCAAAGTGTTAAAGAATGGTTAGCAGAAAGGGACATAGATGTCTCAACTAGTTTTGGATTTCCACCTGAAAAACAGCCACTAGTATTGCCTAATAACCCGCAAGCGCACGCAGCAATTTATTTCAAAGATCCAGATGGCAATTTGATTGAATTCATTGCCCCATTAAGATTGGATGTCGAAGAAGAATTTAAAATGATGACATTAGAAGAATGGAATCAAACAAAATAGATGAACAAGTTGAATTGAGGTTAGTGGGACTGAGAAGATCTTAATATCCAGATTATAATAAAGCTTGATAAAAAAATGAAATAGAAAAATTTAAAATTACTCTAAGTAAACAAATAAGTTAATAGTGGGACAAATGGAAATTTTTAAGTTTGATGAGTTACCTTTTTGATCACCAGGTACAAGAATTGGAAGAGTAAGATTACTATATGATCGATGGTTACTTTACTAAATTAGCAAATAAATGCAAAGGTCGCTGTTTTGGGGAGCTGTGTTTCGAGGGATAATTTTAACTCTAAATTTATTCGTGATTATAAAAAATACGCTAGTTGTGTTCTGCACCAAAATCAAATGTCTATGATTTCTCTTATGTCTGATCCAATACCCTTTGATGAAAAACTCATTGATAATTTAAGTCCCTTTGATACTAGGCACTTCACTACAGAACTAAATAAAAGTTTTTTTAGCGAAATGGAAAAATGTCAACCAGATTACCTGATTATAGACTTTTATGGAGACCTTTTTTACGGTGTCCAAAGGATTGGTGATAGTTATATCACTAATAAACAGTGGTTATTTAAACAGACATCTCTATTTGAGCGCCTCGATATTAGAGAAAAATTTCAAATGTTTTTTGATCAGAAAGATCGTTATTTGGAATTATGGAAAGCTGGAGTAAAACGGCTATTCGACTTTTTAAGAGAAAAAGTGCCGAACTGTAAAGTTATCGTCAACAAAGCCAGATATATTGATGAGTATATCGACAAAGAAACCGGTGAAACGAAAATAATCAGTGAAAGCGGGAAGAAGAAATATATTAACGTTCTAGTATATAACAAGTGGTGGGATGCTTTAGATCATCATGTTATTAAAAATTACAATGTAAAAGTGATTGATTATCAAGGTGAGCGCTATCATTCGATCGAAGATCATCCTTGGGACATGTTTTATGTTCATTATGATATGTCGTTTTATCAGGACTTTTCTAGACAGCTTTTGATGATTGCTCTTGAAGATGTGTTTAAAGAAAAGGGAGGTTTAGCAACGAATTAACCTAGTGTAAAGTATGCGTTATTGAGCGGAGAATAAGGGAGAATGAATTATTATCTAACTCGTGGCTCACGACTATCTGTTCATTGATCGAACAGGAACGTGCATGGCAAACACTCAATAAATTCAGCGATAATTAAGACATTACATATTCTATCACTCTTAAAAATAAGTCAACATAGCTCGTTCGGTGGAGGCCGGCGGGCTTTTTATATTTTGATAGAATAAACAATCTATAGGCTTGATGATGTATGACATTAAGTAATAAAAAAATCTCGTTTTTTCAAATGTCTGTAATTAAATGTATGTTATGTATATGCCTTCTCACAGAATTGTTTTTTACATAATTAGTTATGCCTGTTATTTGTTAATTTTTTAAAGTGGATTTTTTGAAATATCTCTTTAATGCAGGAACGAAGGTATTAACATATTTGGGCGGAAATATGATTAAATGAAAAAATTACAAAAAGTATTAAGTATAACTATAAAAGTCCGATAATTGTAATGTTAATAAAATAAAGGAGTGTTTTTTTTGAAAAAATGTTTTCTTATTTTCTTTTTATTATTATCTTCAATAATTTATCCACTACAATCAATTAAGGCGAATGCAGTCGAGTGGAAAGATATGGCCGATTTACCGGAGGCTAGAGTAGGTGCTAGTAGCGGAGTTGTTGATGGGAAAATTTATGTAATTGGTGGTCAAACTCCGAATAATCAGAGTATTGGTGATCAAACGTTTGTCTATGATCCTAAAACGAATGAGTGGACAAATAAAAAATCGATGCCAACACCTAGATATGGTGCAGCGACGGTGACTTTGAATAACAATATTTATGTCATAGGTGGTTTCTCAACAGATGGACCTGTGAAGACAGTTGAAGTGTATAATCCTAAAAACGACTCGTGGGAAAAGGTTGAGGATGTTCCTCTAGAATATAGATTTGGACCATATAGAACATATGCTGGTAGTGTAAATGGAAAGATTTTCGTTATAGCTCCAGAATCAACAACAAAAATGAGAACGTACAGCTATGATCCCGAAACAAAAAAGTGGGAGAAAAAAAGCCTATTAGATTACTATATGACTGGCGGAACGTTAGATGAGGTAAATGGAAAGCTTTATTTAAATGGAGGAACTGATGCATTAAATAGATCTATCCGTGAATATGATCCTGATACAGACACCTGGACTAAAAAGCCAGGTGGATGGCCATTGGCGTATTATGCAACGGCTGTTTACAATGATAAAGTTATACTTACAGGTGGAACTTTGCGATTGCGTTTATATGATGTTATTTCAGGAACAAGTAATATAGTACAGACTCCTAAAACATATTATAGAAAGGGTCACGTCACTGCTATAGTAGATGATATTTTATATATCATTGGTGGACAAGAATCAACAAATAATGGAATGCCGGTAGCTATTGCGAAATTTAAATCAGTTCAATCAATCTCATTAAAAGAACTGTTACCTAAAGAAGATAACACCGAAACACCAGGTGACAAAGACTCAGAACCAACCACACCACCAAAAGAAGATAATACCGAAACACCAGGTGATAAAGATCCAGAACCAGCCACACCACCAAAGGACGATTCGTCAGATGAGGACGGCGATGCACTTCTCATCATTACAATGGTCAACGGATTGCAGAAAGAGTATGACCTTTCCATGAAAGAAGTCAACGCATTCCTATCTTGGTACAATAAGCGTGATGCAGGAGAAGGTCCGGGGTATTATGAAATTGATGAACATGACAACAATAAAGGTCCCTTCGAAAGTAAAAAGGATTATGTTGTATTCAAGAACATTCTCATGTTCGAAATAAACAAATATAAAAAGTAGATAAAATAAACCACCTAGAACCATTAGGTGGTTTTTTGTACATTTTAGACAAGTTTCAGCAAATTTTTAAGGGAAATTTAAACTTGTTTTTATTTCAAATAGATTAAATTATTGTTACAATAATACAGCTTTTGTTAAAAGGGTTCCAAATCGAAGTTTTCACTATTTTATGAATTGATTTGAAACCTTTCCATCATCCATGCGTCTCTATAAGTGTCAAAAGAAAAGAGGTTATGAATATGCTATTCAAAAAGCTATCAGAAAATAAATCTGTAAAGTGGATAGGATATACAAGTTTTTACTTACTTATTTTGCTATTATTGTTTTTTATTTACGGATTTCATACGGCAAATACGGGATCATTTATTTACAACGATTTTTAATTGGAGATTAAACGATGAAACTATTACACACGATTCATGAATACCAGCAAACGAAACCAACACAGCCAGCATTTGTTTCTCAACATGCTTCCATCACATATGATGCGCTTTGGCGTTTATCAGATCAAATGGCTGGTGCGATTGATGCAGTCGCAACTGACAGTGCACCTGTTATTGTGTACGGTCATATGGAGCCAGAGATGCTGATTTCTTTCTTAGGAACTGTGAAATCAGGTAGACCTTATATTCCGGTGGACATCTCAATACCTATAGAGCGTATCGTCTCAATTATTGAAAGCTCAAAAGCAAGTGTATTGATTTGTGCAAATGAGCAGAATGTACCGAATGTAGCAGAACATATTCAAGTGAAGAGTGCGGTATCACTTTTAGCACTTGAAAAAGAAGCGCCACCATCTTCTCAGTGGGTTCAAGGTGATGATGTCTTTTATATCATTTATACGTCAGGTAGTACTGGAAAGCCTAAGGGAGTTCAGGTTACAGCTAACAATTTAGAGAGCTTTACACAATGGATGTGCAAAGATTTTCCTCTTGGCAACGGGCGTATGTTTTTAAATCAAGCACCATTTTCTTTTGATTTATCTGTGATGGATTTATATCCGGCACTTCAATCAGGCGGCACGCTTTTCTGTTTAGTAAAGGATCTCGTGAATAAACCGAAGGATATGTTTGCAGCACTTGGGCAATCTGACGTTGAAGTGTGGACATCAACACCTTCCTTTGTCCAAATGTGTTTAATGGATCCATCTTTTACAGGGGAACTTTTACCAGAGCTAAAAGTCTTCTTGTTCTGCGGTGAGGCGCTTCCTGTCTCTGTAGCAAGTGCACTGACTGAACGTTTTCCAAAGGCGCAGGTTTTTAATACGTATGGTCCAACTGAAGCAACTGTTGCTATTACATCGATCGAAGTCACAAAGGAGATTCTTGATCAGCACGATTCTTTACCAGTGGGTTATGCCAAGCCTGATACAGAGATCGTCATTTTAGATGAAGAAAGCAAGAACCTTAGTGATGGAGAAAAAGGAGAAATTGTCATCGTTGGTCCGAGCGTCAGCAAAGGCTACTTAGGTGAAGAAGCCTTAACGGATCAAGTGTTCTTTGAATACGAAGGACGTTCTGCTTACCGCACAGGTGATGCGGGTGTGAAACAGGATGGATTAATCACATGCCACGGTCGTCTTGATTACCAAATTAAGCTGCATGGATATCGGATGGAGCTTGAAGAAATTGAATACCATGTTGGCGAGACAACTTATGTGAATGCTTGTGTGATTGTTCCGTTTCAGCCAAATGGGCATGTCGAGTACTTAATTGCAGCGATTGTTCCAACCGAACATTCATTTGAGAAGGAATATCAGCTGACAAGTGCGATTAAGAAAGAGATGGCGGACTCACTGCCTGCGTACATGATTCCAAGAAAATTTGTTTATCTTGAGCAACTGTACATGACGCCTAATGGGAAGGTTGATCGTAAGCGAATTGCGAAAGAGGTCCTACTATGATTCCGTTTAGTTCATTCTTCTTTTTCATTCTCATCGGTATTCTTCTTTTGCCAACGATGATCCTTGGTCTTCGTGGCAAAAGAATGCAAGGTTACAATATGTTTGCCACTGTTGTTGCACTGGCACTCATTTTTTCAAAAGATGCACACGGCGCGCTATTACTGTTTCTGTTTACCGTTTGGCAAGTGCTCATCATACGAATGTATCTATCGTATCGATTAAAGGAAAATAAGGCATATGTTTTCTATATCGCAGTTGTGGCATCAATTTTGCCTCTTGTGTTATCAAAGGTTTTACCTTTTTTCTTAACCCATCAGCCGAACCAACTGCCGCCAATCAACTGGCTGAGCTTTTTAGGGATCTCGTATTTAACATTTAAAGGTGTCCAGTTAATTATTGAGACGAGAGATGGTTTAATCAAAAAGAAAATCCCGATTCACCGTTTGGTGTATTTCATTGTCTTTTTCCCAACGATTTCATCAGGACCGATTGATCGTTATCGCCGGTTTGAAAAGGATATGGAAACGCCACCTGATCAAGAAGCTTATAGTCATCTTCTATATAGTGGAATGCATAAGATTTTTATCGGATTTTTATATAAATTTATTATTGGTTATCTCATTCACACATATATTTTAATGAATATTGATCAGGTGAGCGGCGGTCATTTTGTTCAACAGTTAACGTACATGTATGCTTACAGTATGTATTTGTTCTTTGACTTTGCTGGGTATACAGCGTTTGCCGTTGGTGTGAGTTATATTATGGGCATTAGATCACCAGAAAACTTTAATAAACCGTTTATTAGCCGGAATATTAAGGACTTCTGGAATCGTTGGCACATGTCGTTATCCTTTTGGTTCAGAGACTACGTGTTTATGAGATTTGTGTTCTTTATGACAAAAAAGAAGTGGATCAAGAACCGAATGGCTGTGTCGAATATTGGATATTTTGTCCTCTTTCTATTGATGGGGGCTTGGCATGGGCTTGCGCTACAATACATTATTTACGGACTATACCATGCAGTTGTCATGTCCGGTTACAATTTATTCGAGAAATGGAATAAAAAGCACAAGTGGTGGCCGGATAATAAGGTCACAATGGTTGTGTCAATCATTATTACATTCCATGTGATTTGTTTCGGATTTTATATTTTTTCAGGAAAACCATTTCAATAATAATGATTAAGGGAGTAGAAAATTATGGAATTTAAACATCAAGTATACGATATTATTGCAGAGATTTGTCAGGATGACGTCGTCAAAGAAAATCCAGAGATTGCGATTTTTGAAGAAGGTCTTCTTGATTCATTTGGTACAGTTGAACTACTTATGGCGATTGAAAGTCAGCTGGGAATTACTGTTCCGATTACAGAGTTTGATCGTGATGTGTGGGATACGCCGAATCACATTGCTGAGCAGCTGGCAGAGATGAAGTAATGAAAAAGCGTTTTTTTGGGCCGCTTATTTTAGCGGCTGTTCTATTCATTGGCATTCTTCTTGTCCCGAATGCATGGCTCTCACAGCTAATCCCACAAGATAAATTACAAAAGTCAGCCACAGGATTAGATCCGGGGATGTTTCAAGGTCTTTACTTACAAGAGGAAATGTTAAAAGATCCAACTTATTTACCGATTTATGGTTCATCTGAACTGTCACGTTTTGATCCATATCACCCATCCAATTATTTTCACGAAAATCCTCAAGGATTTACACCATATCTCATTGGGAAGGGTGGCTCGCAATCATTAATACATGCGATGAACTTTGCGGCGCATATGGATCAATTAAAAGGAAAGAAACTTGTGTTTATCGTGTCACCTCAGTGGTTTGTGAAATGGGGATCGGACGAACAGCATTTTGCGCCTAACTATTCAGCACTTCAAGCGCTTGATTTAGCTTATAATCAAAAAATTGATCCATCCGTAAAAAAAGAGCTTATTAAGAGAATAATGCATTTCAAAGCTGTGAAGAATGATATGGTCATCACAGAACTTTTCAAAGCAGAGCTTTCTGGGAATCAAATGGCTTTTAACGCTATTTCTCCTATTGCAAAGACGTACTATGGTATGCTTCAAAAGAAAGACATGTATTATACGATTGGATCGAGCAGTGAACGAACTCTACGTCCGTCTCCTTCGGTTAAGGGGAAGTCATGGGCTGAACTTGAAAAAGAAGCGAGTAAACTAGGTGCTGAAAAAGCAGGCGACAATCCGTTTTATGTCGATCAGAAACTGTTTGAACGTAACCTAAAACCGATAATGACAAAGATGAAGGGTGCTCGTAAGAATTACTCTTATGCAGAATCACCAGAATATAAAGATTTTCAACTTATGTTGGATATACTAAAACAAGCTGGGGCGAAACCACTATTTGTGACAATTCCAGTAAATGGCGACTGGTATGATCACACGGGTTTTCCAATAGAGGGGCGTACAACCTTTTATAAAAAAATCAATCGTCAAATTAGGGATAATGGATTTGAATTAGCAGATTTAACATCTCATGAATATGATCCTTATTTCTTTAAAGATACAATTCATGTCTCGTATAAAGGATGGGTACATATTGATAAGGCGATTGAACAGTTTTACAAAGAGCAGTAGGATGCAGCGGCTTTCTGCTGCTTTTTTATTTGTCCAATCATCAAATTTCTAGTATAACTAGATAGAAGGCTATGCTGATGATGGAGGCGATAAGATGAAACGATCTGAGAAAATAGAACGATTAAAGCGTTCGGAGAAGCACTTTCAAGATCATGCCTTTTGGGAAAAATTAAAAAAGACAGCACAAAAAGCGGGCGTCTCTCTTGTCTATGCTGTGTTGTTGCTTTACTATACATTGCAAAAACCTGATGTACCTGTGAAAGCGAAGACGCTGATTATTGGGGCGCTCGGTTATTTTATTCTTCCGATTGATCTTATTCCAGATGCAATGATTGGTGCCGGTTATACGGATGATTTAGGCGCGATTACATTTGCTCTATTTCAAGTAGCGATGTACATTGATGCTGATGTGAAAGGAAAGGCGAAGGACAGGCTGTCCAAATGGTTCGGTGAAAAAACAGATACATCGGTGATCGATCAAAAGCTTGAGGATGGCGGTATGCCTTCTTCTTAAAAAAAAGCCTCCATATTCGGAGGCTTTTTGATTTATCCTAAAAACTTCACACAAACTGGATGAGGCACTGCGATATCTGATTGTAAGACCGTTAGTTTACCTGTTTCATTGTCCCGTTTGTATAACACGAGGTTGCTGGATTCTTGGTTTGATCCCACTAAAAATTCTTCTGTCGGATCTAGGATAAAATCCCTAGGCCAGTTTCCTTCTGATGAGGCGATATCGACAAGACTTAGTTTGCCATCAGCGTCTGTTTTAAAAATGGCAATGCTGTCATGTCCACGATTTCCCGCATAAACAAATTGTCCGTCTGAAGACACATGAATCGCGCTTCCTTGGTTGTTCTCTGTAAAGTCACTTGGAATCGTCGAGATGGTTTGGACTTCTTCGAAATGTCCGTCTTCTTCAAAGTAACGAAGGACAATGACTTCTGAGCTTAGCTCTGTCATGACATATGCCAATGGTTTCGTCGGATGGAACGTCAGATGACGCGGCCCACTACCTGGTTTTGTTTCAAATGTATGTGCAAGCTCTAGTTTGCCGCTTTCTTTTGTATACGTATAAATTCCATCCGTTCCAAGATCAACAGCAATGGCATATTTTTCATCTGGCGAAAGACCCATAAAGTGTGTGTGCGGCTTTTCTTGTCGGTCTTCGTTTGGGCCAGTTCCTTCATGCTGCGCCTGTGATAGCGTGCGGACAATTGCACCGTTGTCAGCGTCGATGTCATACATTTCTGCTGTTCCTTTATGGTAGTTCGCAGTAAAAGCTAATGTCGTTTCACCATCAACACTGACATGACAAGGAGAAGCCCCATCGGCAAGCTCTTGATTGATCAATGTAAGTGCGCCTGTTGTTGAATCAATTTGATACGCAGCAAGACCGCCCTGTGTCCCTTTTTTTACAACTGCATAGACAAATTTTTGATCTTCTGACACCGTTAAATATGTAGGGTTTTCGAGTTCAGCAGCGACAGTTACTTGTTCGATCTGTTGCTTGTCCGTATTTAATGTAAATGAATAGATGCCTTTGCTGTCTCCCTTTGTATACGTTCCAATATAACCTCTGATGTTAGCCATGATTTGCCCTCCTTCATTAAGATGCTCTCATTTTATCATAAAATTCTAAGATTACACTTGTGAAAGATACTTCATACAAAATGAAACGATTCAATCGGAGTTTTCACGATAAAAAGGCTGTGAAAAAATATGACAAAAGATTGTGCAATGAGAAATCGATCATGTAAAGTAAAATTTTTGCAGAAAAAAACAAAAAATTTTATGTTTTTTCATTCCTTGTCTAGCAATGGTGTAAGCGTATACAATTTATTTCGATTAGTCTAAATTGTCTAATAATTTTAAAAATGCTGTTGACACTGTTTGGAAAGGAGCGTAAGATTGGTTCAACAAAAGCTAAACAAACACACACAGAGCAACATGCATCAGATATTCCAATATGAAGTATCTGAAAATTCAACTATTTTTATTTGCAAGAAAGGGTGCTCGCTGATTATGGAAGACCAAAGGGAACAGTGGATCTTTTTAAACGATAAACTCGTGAAAAAAGAGGATGCGAAAGTTTCAGTTTATGATCATGGTTTCTTATACGGTGACGGTGTTTTCGAAGGTATACGCGTCTATGACGGAAATATCTTTCGAATGAAAGAGCATTTAGATCGCCTATACGATTCGGCCAGATCCATTATGCTGAACATTCCATATTCATTTGAGGAACTCGCTGAACACATGATTCATACAGTTGAGAGGAACGGCTTAAAAGATGCCTACATTCGTCTTGTTGTGTCAAGAGGAGCTGGTGATCTCGGTCTAGATCCAAACAACTGCGGCAGAGCCAACACAGTGATCATTGTGGAACCACTGGCCATTTTTCCAAAGCACCTATATGAAACTGGCATTGATATTGTGACTGTACCGACAAGACGAAATCGTCCAGACGTACTTAGTCCGAAAGTGAAATCTTTAAACTATTTAAATAACATACTTGTCCGAATCGAAGCTCAAATGGCCGGTGTGAGTGAAGCGTTGATGCTAAACGATCAAGGGTATGTCGCAGAAGGTTCAGCGGACAACGTGTTTATTTATAAGCAAGGCAAGCTCTATACGCCACCAGGTTATATCGGTGCTCTCGAAGGTATTACAAGAAACGCGATCATGGAGATTGCAGACGACTTGGGGTATGAGGTAAAAGAAGAGCCATTCACGAGACATGATGTGTACACAGCAGAAGAAGTTTTCCTGACTGGAACCGCTGCAGAGGTCATTGCAGTTGTGAAGGTTGACGGCCGTACAATCGGTGATGGGAAACCAGGCTTCCACACAAACAAACTGCTTGAACAATTCCGCAAGCGAGTAGTTGAAGAAGGCGAAAAAGTCGTTTTTACAGATGAAAACATTCATGCAAGTTAAATAGATATCGATAAACGTTGAAGAGGACTAGTAGCTTTAGAGTCAGTATCTACAGAGAGCCGGTGTTAGGTGGAAACCGGTGTTACTTTCTAAAGTGAACTCACCTCTGAGTGTCTGCTTGAAATGATAGTAGGGCGGACCGAGTGAGATTGCTCACTCGTTACCAAAATGGATGAAAGATGTCCATGAGACGGCACGTTCAAGTGCCGTGAACAAGGGTGGTACCGCGAAAAATAAGCTTTTTCGCCCCTTTGACCTATGAATCGTAGTGTCATTGTGGGGTGAGAAAGCTTTTTTATATGGTCTCATATCTCTATCTTGAATGGAAAAGGGTGAAAGGACTTGACTGAAGCAAGACAAAGAGGAGGAAATCAAATGGGGACAAATGTACAAATGGAGACGGATCAATCAAAAGCACCACAAACGATGAACGGTGCACTCATGTTAATTGAAGCACTCAAAAGAGAAAAAGTAGAAGTCATTTTTGGATATCCAGGCGGAGCGGTTTTACCGATCTACGACAAAATTTATGATTCTGGTTTGTTTCATGTCTTGCCAAGGCATGAGCAGGGAGCCATTCACGCAGCAGAAGGATATGCAAGAGTATCGGGTAAACCGGGTGTTGTCATTGCAACGTCAGGTCCTGGTGCTACAAACCTTGTCACTGGAATTGCCGATGCAATGATTGATTCACTTCCACTTGTTGTATTCACAGGGCAGGTTGCCACCACAGTCATTGGATCTGATGCATTCCAAGAAGCAGATGTGCTTGGTATCACAATGCCTATTACAAAGCACAGCTATCAGGTGAGACGTCCGGAAGATTTACCAGGCATCATTAAAGAAGCGTTCCACATTGCGACAACAGGTAGACCAGGGCCGGTATTAATTGATATCCCGAAAGATGTTGCGGGCATTGAAGGGACATTTGATTATGATCAGCCTATTGATTTACCTGGTTATCAGCCAAAAATAGAGCCGAACTATTTGCAAATTCGCAAACTAGTAGAAGCAGTGAGTAGAGCGAAAAAACCTGTCATTCTAGCAGGAGCCGGGGTTCTTCATGGAAAAGCGTCTGAAGAATTAAGGCAGTACGCAGAGCAACAACAAATTCCTGTCACACATACGCTGCTAGGGCTCGGCGGATTCCCAGCAAATCATCCTCTGTTTCTTGGGATGGCTGGTATGCACGGCACATATGCCGCCAACATGGCGCTTCATCAATGTGACTTGCTCATTTCAATTGGAGCTCGATTTGATGACAGGGTAACAGGGAACCTGAATCACTTTGCGAAATATGCGAAGGTCGCTCATATCGATATCGATCCTGCGGAGATTGGCAAAAACATTCACACCCATATCCCAGTTGTTGGAGATAGTAAGCTAGTGCTAGAAGAGTTGATCAAGCAGGATGGAAAACAAGGGGAATCAGACGATTGGAAGGCTCAATTGAATGATTGGAAGGAAGAATATCCACTCTGGTATGTTGAAAATGATGGTGAGGGCTTTAAGCCTCAGAAATTGATTGAATATATTCATCAATTTACAAAAGGAGAAGCCATTGTAGCAACAGATGTTGGTCAGCATCAAATGTGGGCTGCTCAGTTCTATCCATTTGAACACTCAGATAAATGGGTGACATCTGGTGGGCTTGGCACAATGGGCTTTGGTTTACCGGCAGCCATTGGCGCACAGCTAGCTGATCGGGAAGCAACCGTTGTGGCGGTATTAGGGGATGGAGGTTTCCAAATGACCCTGCAAGAACTTGCCGTTATCCGTGAGCTGAACCTTCCAGTGAAAGTGATTATTCTCAATAATCATAGTCTTGGAATGGTAAGACAATGGCAAGAAATTTTCTACGAAGAACGCTACTCATATTCTAAATTTTCAGAGCAGCCAGACTTCGTGAAATTATCTGAAGCTTATGGCATTAAGGGGATCAGAATTTCTTCAGACGATGAGGCAAAAGAAAAGCTTGAAGAAGCGTTAACGTCAAAAGAACCTGTTGTCATTGATGTCAATGTAGCAAGAGATGAAAAAGTATTCCCAATGGTAGCACCAGGGAAAGGACTTCATGAGATGGTGGGGGTGAAACCTTGAAAAGAATTATCGTGTTAACGGTTTTAAATCGAACGGGCGTACTGAACAGAATCACAGGCCTTTTTACAAAAAGACACTACAACATTGAAAGCATTACAGTAGGCCATTCTGAGATTCAAGATGTATCACGTATCACGTTCGTCGTCCATGTAGACCAAGAAAAGGACATTGAACAGCTAACAAAACAGCTAAACAAGCAAATTGATGTTCTCAAAGTAACAGACATTACAAACCAATCAATCGTCCAGCGAGAGCTGGCTTTGATAAAAGTCGTATCTGCACCAGCATCTAGAATGGAGATCACAGGGGTCATTGAACCGTTTAGGGCTTCAATTGTAGATGTGAGCAGAGAGAGTGTTGTCATTCAGGTGACAGGTGAGTCTTCAAAAATTGAAGCGCTCATTGAATTGCTTAAGCCATACGGCATTAAAGAAGTCGCCAGAACTGGCACAACGGCCTTTGCAAGAGATAATCAGCAAAAGCCACAAACAAATAAAACAATTTCAATTGTCTAAACAAAAGGAGAGAGTCAAATGGTAAAAGTATATTATAACGGTGATATTCAAGAAAACGTATTAAATGGTCAAAAGGTTGCCATCATTGGATATGGTTCACAAGGTCATGCACATGCATTGAACTTAAAAGAAAGCGGCGTAGATGTCATTGTTGGTGTTAGAAAAGGTGGATCATATACAAAAGCACAGGAGGATGGACACCAAGTCTTCACTGTAAAAGAAGCAGCTGCACAAGCTGACGTGGTGATGGTATTACTTCCAGACGAGCAACAAAAGAAAGTATATGACGAAGAAATCAAAGATCAATTAGAAGCAGGTAACTCACTTGTATTCGCACATGGATTCAACGTTCATTTCCATCAAATTGTTCCGCCAAGTGACGTGGATGTGTATCTTGTAGCTCCAAAAGGTCCAGGACATCTTGTGAGAAGAACATATGAGCAAGGCGCTGGTGTACCTGCACTATTTGCTATCTACCAAGATGTATCTGGTCAAGCAAAAGATAAAGCACTTGCTTATGCAAAAGCGATTGGTGGAGCAAGAGCGGGTGTACTTGAAACAACTTTTAAAGAAGAAACAGAAACGGATCTATTCGGTGAGCAAGCAGTACTTTGCGGTGGTCTTACTTCACTAGTAAAAGCAGGATTCGAAACATTAACAGAAGCAGGCTATCAGCCGGAACTAGCATACTTCGAGTGTCTACATGAGTTGAAGTTGATCGTAGACTTAATGTATGAAGAAGGACTAGAAGGCATGAGATATTCAATCTCTGATACTGCACAGTGGGGTGACTTCGTATCAGGACCACGCGTTGTTGATGCAAACGTAAAAGAGTCAATGAAAGCTGTTTTGACTGACATTCAAAATGGAACATTCGCGAAAGAATGGATTGTTGAAAACCAAGTGAATCGTCCACGTTTCAATGCCATCAATGAAAGTGAAAGTGTTCATGAAATTGAAATCGTCGGAAGAAAACTTCGTGAAATGATGCCTTTCGTCAAACAAGGAAAGAAAAAGGAAGCGGTGAGCGTCGGTGCGAAAAATTAATTTTTTTGACACAACACTTCGAGATGGGGAGCAATCTCCAGGAGTGAACTTAAATGCACAAGAAAAGCTGATTATTGCAAAGCAGCTTGAGCGCCTTGGGGTCGATATCATTGAAGCGGGTTTTCCCGCTTCATCCCGAGGGGATTTCTTAGGCGTACAAGAAATCGCAAGAACGATTAAAAACTGTTCAGTTACAGGGCTTGCACGATGTGTGAAAAGTGACATTGATGCAGCATGGGAAGCATTAAAAGACGGAGTCGAACCAAGAATTCATGTCTTTATTGCTACTTCTGATATCCACCTCAAGCATAAATTGAAGAAAACACGCGAGGAAGTTGTTGAACAGGCTGTTTCAATGGTGAAATATGCGAAAGAACGTTTTCCAGTTGTTCAGTGGTCAGCAGAAGATGCGTGCCGTACAGACCTTGATTTCTTAGCGGAAATTGTAGAGAAAGTCATTGATGCAGGGGCAAGTGTCATTAACTTACCTGATACAGTTGGTTACTTAGCGCCGCAAGAGTACGGAAATATCTTTAAATATATGAAAGAACACGTTCCGAATATCGATCGCGTGAAATTGTCAGCACACTGTCATGATGACCTGGGAATGGCTGTAGCCAATTCACTTGCAGCGATTGAAAATGGTGCAGACCAAATCGAAACAGCGATCAATGGAATTGGAGAGCGTGCAGGAAATGCTGCTTTAGAAGAAATTGCAGTTGCCCTTCACATAAGAAAAGATTTCTATCAGGTTGAATCAACTATTCAATTGAACGAAATTAAACGTACAAGTGATGTAGTGAGCAAGTACTCCGGGATGATCGTTCCGCGCAATAAAGCGGTCGTTGGAAACAACGCTTTTGCACATGAATCAGGGATTCATCAGGACGGTTTCCTTAAAGAAAAAACGACCTATGAAATCATTTCTCCAGAGCTTGTCGGTGTTACAACAGATGTGCTTGTCCTTGGAAAACACTCCGGAAGACATGCGTTTAAAGACCGTATGAAGACACTTGGCTTTAAACTAACAGATGACGAAATTAATAAATTCTTCGAGACATTTAAGAACTTAACGGAGAAAAAGAAAGAGATCACTGATGATGATTTGATTTCAATCATTTTGGAAGAAAAAGTAGCCGATCGAAAAATTGGATATGAATTTGATAGTCTTCAAGTCCATTACGGTACAGAACAAATGCCAACCGCAACCGTTTCTTTGAAAAACCAAGAAACACAAGAATTCATACAAGAAGCCGCTACTGGCGCCGGTAGTGTAGAAGCTGTGTACAACACGCTGGAGCGTTGTATGGAAGAAAGAATTCATTTGCTAGATTACCGTATTCAATCGAATGGGAAAGGTAGAGATGCATTAGCAGAAGTATACGTCACTGTTTCAATAGAAGGAAACGAAACAGCAGGACGCGGTGTGGCGCAGGATGTGCTAGAAGCATCGGCAAAAGCCTATGTGAATGCAGTGAATAGACATTTAATTTTTAAATCAAATCTAATTGAAATTGAGAAACATCACGCGATCTCATAAGAAAGGAGGAACGTTCTCGTGAAAAAGAAAATTGCACTTTTGCCCGGCGATGGAATCGGTCCGGAAGTTGTAAAATCAGCGGTCGCAGTGTTAAAAGAGACCGCTGCACAATTTGAACACGAATTTGAATTTGAAACAGCACTGATTGGCGGAATCGCGATAGATGAAAAAAACAACCCACTTCCTCAAGAAACAGTGGATGTATGTAAAAGCGCGGATGCGATTTTATTAGGAGCTGTAGGTGGACCAAAGTGGGATCAAAACCCATCAGAACTGCGTCCAGAAAAAGGCTTGCTCGCCATTCGAAAACAATTAGACTTATTTGCAAATATCCGTCCTGTCAAGGTGTTTAATAGCTTGAGTGAAGCTTCGCCATTGAAGCAAGATCATATTCGCGGTGTCGATTTTGTCATTGTTCGTGAGTTAACTGGAGGCCTCTATTTTGGTGAACCAAGTGAACGCTACACGGATGATGAAGGAAAAGAAGCTGCGGTTGATACACTACTTTATACAAAAGAAGAGATTGTCCGTGTTGTAAAAGAAGCGTTTGACATGGCGCTAACTAGACGTAAAAAAGTCACATCTGTTGATAAAGCGAATGTTTTGGCATCTAGTAAGCTATGGCGTGATGCAGTAGAAGAAGTGGCTTTACAATATCCAGATGTTTCATATGAGCACATGCTGGTAGATAATGCAGCGATGCAGCTCATTTATCATCCCGCACAATTCGATGTCATCGTGACTGAGAACATGTTCGGTGACATTTTAAGTGATGAAGCTTCTATGATTACTGGTTCACTCGGCATGCTGCCATCTGCTAGTCTATCAAGCACAGGACTTCATCTATATGAGCCGATTCATGGCTCAGCACCCGATATTGCGGGGCAAAACGTAGCAAACCCGCTGGCAACCATTTTGTCAGCAGCCAGCTTACTGAGAACATCCTTTGCACTAGAAGAGGAAGCAACTGCAATAGAAGAAGCGGTGGAAGCAGTCCTTGCTTCTGGTAAGCGAACAAAGGATCTAGCGGCAAAAGAGGGAACGTACCAAACAACTGACGATATCACATTAGCGGTTGTGGATGCTCTGAAACAACGTACGAAAACGATTGTATAAAAAGAATCTTGTTGAATTAGGTAGAGGGAGGAAAAGGGTTATGCCTCGAACAATCATCGAAAAAATTTGGGATCGACATGTGGTCAAAAATGGCGAGGGAAAACCAGACCTTTTATATATTGATCTGCACTTGGTGCATGAGGTGACATCACCTCAAGCATTTGAAGGGTTAAGACAAAAAGGGCGCAAAGTAAGAAGACCTGAAAACACATTTGCGACAATGGATCACAATATCCCAACTGTCAATCGATTTGAAATCAAAGACGAAATTGCTAAGAAACAAGTGAGCGCATTAGAACGCAACTGTGCTGAGTTTGGTGTTCGTCTCGCTGATCTTCACAGTGTAGATCAAGGAATTGTCCATGTTGTTGGTCCAGAACTTGGTTTGACACTTCCGGGGAAAACGATCGTTTGTGGAGATAGTCATACATCCACCCATGGCGCGTTTGGCGCGCTGGCTTTCGGAATTGGCACAAGTGAGGTTGAGCACGTGCTATCTACACAAACACTTTGGCAAAAACGTCCGAAAACATTAGAAATTAGAGTGGACGGAAAGCTTCAAAAAGGGGTAACAGCCAAAGATGTTATTTTAGCAGTGATTGGTGCACATGGTGTGAAATTCGGTTCAGGTTATGTCATTGAATACACGGGGGAAGTATTCAGAAACATGACGATGGATGAGCGGATGACAGTATGTAATATGTCTATTGAAGCAGGCGCAAGAGCTGGTTTAATCGCACCTGACGAAGTGACATTCGAATATTGCCGCGGGCGAAAATACGCACCAAAAGGAGAAGATTTCGAAGCAGCCATTGAGGAGTGGAAAGCGCTTAGAACCGATCCGGGGGCAACGTATGATAAAACGATTGTATTAGACGGCAATGACATCTCACCAATGGTCACGTGGGGAATTAACCCAGGGATGGTACTGCCGGTTGATGCATCGATCCCTGGCCCTGAAGATTTTGTGCAGGAAGATGATAAAAAAGAAGCGCTTCGTGCTTACGAATACATGGGAGTAAATCCGCACCAGCGAATTGAAGACATTACGATTGAGCATGTCTTTATTGGCTCATGTACAAACTCAAGAATGACCGATTTGCGCCAAGCAGCTTCAATGATTGAAGGACAAAAAGTAGCGGATCATGTCAGGGCGATTGTGGTGCCTGGCTCTCAAAGTGTCAAATTGCAAGCAGAGGAAGAAGGCCTTCATGACATTTTTCTTGAAGCAGGATTTGAATGGAGAGAATCTGGCTGTAGTATGTGCCTTAGTATGAATAACGATGTGGTGCCAGAAGGCGAACGTTGTGCGTCCACATCAAACCGTAACTTCGAGGGACGTCAAGGGAAAGGCGCAAGAACGCATCTTGTCAGCCCAGCAATGGCTGCAATGGCTGCGATACATGGCCGATTTGTCGATGTCAGGAAGTTTAATCAAGAGAAAACAGTCGTGTAAGGAGTTGGCATAGATGGAGCCATTAGTGACACATAAAGGAAAAGCCGCTGTGCTTAACCGAATTAATGTAGATACAGATCAAATTATCCCGAAACAATTTTTGAAAAGAATCGAACGAACAGGATATGGTCGTTTTGCCTTTTTTGATTGGCGATATTTAGCCGATGGAAGCCCAAACCCTGAATTTGAGCTAAATCAACCAGTATATGAAGGGGCATCGATTTTGATCGCTGGAGAGAACTTTGGTTGTGGATCATCGAGGGAGCATGCACCATGGGCTCTTGATGACTATGGCATCAAGATTGTGATTGCACCATCATTTGCAGATATTTTCCACCAAAACTGTTTCAAAAATGGCATGCTTCCAATTCGTCTTGATTATGATGTGTGGAAAACATTCGTTGCGTCATATGAGAACACAGGATATGACATGACAGTCGATTTAGAAAAACAGCACATTCAAGATCATCAAGGGAATATCACACCATTTGAAGTAGATCCTCACTGGAGAGAGATGCTCCTTAATGGGTATGATGAGATTTCATTAACGCTTCTATTAGAAGAAGAGATTCAAGCCTTTGAGCAAAAACGCAGTAGCTGGCTACGTGCGTAAACAACGAGAAGCCGTCAATGCGACGGCTTCTTTTTACATGAAAACCTGTCCCTACTTGTGTTTACAAACCTTCGTTGGTAAACTGATAAAAAATATGCGCCCGAAAGGAACGTAAGCATGAAACATGACAAGAAGAAAGATAATGTCATTTTGTTTCCTGGTCTGAAAGAAAGACTGATTGAAAAAGGAATGGCAGCTTTAAAAGAGAAACAGTATCAAGAGGCACTTCACTTGTTTTCAGAAGCGAAATCTTATGATGACGATGAAGAATCCGATATCCACCTCGGCATGGCCATTTGTTTTCTGGAGCTAGGTGAACTACAAGATGCAAAGCGTGTCTGTGAAAAAATGTTAAATGAAGGGTATGGTCACTACTTTACAGTTCTTCAAGTGTATATGACCATTTTAATTCAGTTGAAACAATATGAAGAAGTCAAACAGACAATTGAAGCCGTGCTGGAAGAGAATCACCTTCCGGCAGACAGTGCGGAACATTTCTATAAGTTACTCGAATTTAGTAGAAAGATGATCGAATCGCCAGATGAGATCGTAAACGAGGACGATGATGATCGTGGTGATATCAATATCGATGATCTACTAGCGCGTCCCGAAGAACAAGTGCAGTTTATCCATTCATTAAAAGATCGCAATATTACACCGCACATGGGCTTATTAAATACCATTTTACAAAACCCTGACGGTCACCCTGTCATTAAATCACTCATCCTTCAGCTGCTTTCAGATCATGATGTGGCGAAGCCTGTACATGTCACCAAATTTGGTGATTCTTTAACGCTGATTCCTTCTGATGCTGTCAAACCAGAGCAAATGCCGCTTCTTCAGCAAGTGCTTCGTCTCTTAGATGATACGCTTGGAAATGAAAACCCTACCCTTTATCAAGGAGTAGAAGAGTTATGGCGCAGGCATTTGTTTGTACTTTATCCATTTTTGCCTAAATATACTGACCCGAATTTATGGGCGGCAGCACTTCATAAAGTAGGGTATGAGATGCATGGGATTGAGATTGACCTTGAGGAATTGCATTTTTTGTATGATTTTCATGAACATGAGTTAAGAGAAGCTTGTACGATGCTGAAGGATATTGAAGAAATTTCTTATTTGTAATTTGTCGATTTAGTTGAAACGCGTTTTCGTTATGTTATAATATAATGGTTGTATTTGTGCATATATAGTGCAGTTGTACGATTCCGATAGTTGAAAGACGATCAGTATAATCAAGGCAAATGTGATATACATAATACTGCTGCTTTAGCGAAGTGCGTGGTTTTGATTGGACGAAGTCTTTATGATGCTTTAGAATGTAACAACGCACAATCTGAATAGATTCTTGGAGGGAAACACACATGTCAGTAAAATGGGAAAAACAAGAAGGTAACGAAGGTGTTTTAACTGTAGAAGTTGACGCTGAAACATTTAACAAAGCACTTGATGATGCATTTAAGAAAGTTGTAAAGCAAGTATCGATCCCTGGATTCCGTAAAGGGAAAGTACCACGTGGTCTTTTCGAGCAACGCTTTGGTGTAGAATCACTTTATCAAGATGCATTAGATATTCTTCTTCCAGTTGAATATCCAAAAGCAATCGACGAAGCTGGTATCGAGCCAGTTGACCGTCCTGAAATCGATGTTGAGAAAATCGAAAAAGGCGAAAGCTTAATCTTCACTGCAAAAGTGACAGTAAAGCCTGAAGTAAAACTTGGAGACTACAAAGGTCTTAAAGTAGAAAAAGACGACACAACTGTCACTGATGAAGATGTACAAGAAGAGTTAAAAGCAATGCAAAGCCGTCAAGCTGAGCTTGTTGTCAAAGAAGAAGGCGCAATCGAAAACGGCGATACAGTTGTTCTTGATTTCGAAGGATTCGTTGATGGAGAAGCATTCGAAGGCGGAAAAGCTGAGAACTACTCTCTTGAAGTAGGATCTGGTTCATTCATTCCTGGTTTCGAAGAGCAATTAGTTGGTCTTGAAGCAGGCGCTGAAAAAGACGTAGAAGTGACTTTCCCAGAGGAATATCATGCTGAAGACCTTGCAGGTAAACCAGCTGTATTCAAAGTGAAAATCCATGAAATCAAAGCGAAAGAACTTCCAGCACTTGACGATGAGTTCGCAAAAGATGTTGATGAAGAAGTGGAAACACTTGCTGAGTTAACTGAAAAAACAAAGAAACGCCTTGAAGAGTCAAAAGAAAACGAAGCAGATGCAAAGCTTCGTGAAGAACTAGTAGCGAAAGCTTCTGAAAATGCGGAAGCAGATATCCCACAAGCGATGATCGACACAGAGCTTGACCGCATGATGAAAGAATTCGAACAACGTCTTCAAATGCAAGGAATGAACCTTGAGCTTTACTTCCAATTTTCTGGACAAGATGAAGAAGCGCTGAAAGAGCAAATGAAAGAAGATGCTGCTAAACGCGTGAAATCTAACCTAACTCTTGAAGCGATTGCTGCTTCTGAAGATTTACAAGTGTCTGATGAAGAAGTGGAAGAAGAACTTTCAAAAATGGCTGAAGCATACAACATGCCAGTTGAAAATATCAAACAAGCGATTGGATCAACTGAGGCAATGAAAGAAGATCTAAAAGTTCGTAAAGCAATTGATTTTCTTGTAGAAAACCGTTAATATGGTGCATAATAATAAAACAGGGCGCGAGTGACTCGTGCCTTGTTTTGTACAATTTTTGACTTATCATCGCTTCTTTTGGAAACGATAAGGTAAGTCACAACTTTCTGTTATACATATTCCAATATGCAATGTTGGAAACACATCGTTACCGTCTTATAAGAAAGTATGGTAAAATGCATACATACTGGACCCAGAAAGGTAGCTGACTGATAGCTACAGGCAAGTGAAGAAGAATAAGGGGTGAAAGAATGTTTAAATTCAACGAGGAAAAAGGTCAATTAAAATGCTCGTTTTGCGGTAAAACGCAAGATCAAGTGCGTAAATTAGTCGCAGGACCTGGCGTATATATATGTGATGAATGTATCGAGCTTTGCACGGAAATAGTTGAAGAAGAACTCGGTACTGAGGAAGAAGTTGAATTCAAGGATGTTCCGAAGCCTCATGAAATTCGGGAAATTCTTGACGAATATGTCATTGGACAAGACAATGCAAAGAAATCTTTAGCTGTAGCGGTTTATAACCACTATAAGCGCATCAATTCTAACAGTAAGATTGATGATGTTGAACTTTCAAAAAGTAACATTTCTATGATTGGACCAACTGGAAGCGGGAAGACATTACTTGCCCAAACGCTTGCTCGTATTCTAAATGTGCCATTTGCGATTGCAGATGCAACGTCATTAACTGAAGCGGGTTACGTTGGTGAGGATGTTGAAAATATCCTGCTGAAGCTGATCCAAGCAGCCGATTACGATGTAGAAAAAGCAGAAAAGGGCATTATCTACATTGACGAAATTGATAAAGTAGCAAGAAAATCAGAGAACCCTTCTATCACGCGCGATGTATCTGGGGAAGGTGTACAGCAAGCGCTATTGAAAATTCTTGAAGGAACAGTCGCAAGTGTACCGCCACAAGGTGGACGTAAGCACCCTCATCAAGAATTCATTCAAATTGATACGACGAATATTCTCTTCATTTGCGGTGGAGCCTTTGATGGCATCGAGCAAATCATTAAACGCCGTCTAGGTCAAAAAGTCATTGGATTCGGTGCGGAAAATAAAGTGGAAGATCTTGAAAAAGAAGTTCTTCTATCAAAAGTACTGCCAGAAGACTTACTTCGCTTTGGTTTAATTCCAGAATTCATCGGTCGTCTACCGGTTATCGCAAGCTTAGAGCCGTTAGATGAGAAGGCACTAGTTGAAATCTTGACGAAACCAAAAAATGCGTTAGTTAAGCAATATACGAAAATGCTTGAACTTGACGATGTTGCGTTAGAATTCGAAGAAGATGCCCTAAGTGAAATTGCGAAAAAAGCAATTGAACGTAAAACAGGTGCACGTGGCCTTCGTTCTATCATTGAAGGCATCATGCTTGATGTGATGTTTGATCTGCCATCTCGTGATGATATCGAAAAATGTGTCATCACTGGTGCAACGGTTTCTGAAGGTGAGTCACCACGTCTTGTGTTGAAAGATGGCACAGTCGTTAATAAAGATACCAAAACATCTGCATAAAAGAACGGATCACTCCTGAATCGATATGGTTCAGGAGTTTTTTATTTATCGTGGAAGATGTGTTTATTCCGTCCAGCTCTAGGAAATACTAGCAAACAGAAACCAATACATAAGATGGATGAAGGAGGGAGCACCGATTGAGCTGGACAGGAATCGTATTATTCATACAGCTGTTTTTTGGTATCGTCATCGGGCTGTACTTTTGGAATTTACTACGGAATCAACGGACACAAAAGGTGACGATCGACAAAGAATCTAAAAAAGAAATGGAAGCACTCAGAAAGATGAGATCGATCAAATTGAGTGAGCCTTTATCAGAGAGAGTCCGGCCAAAGGGGTTTCAAGATATTGTAGGACAAGAAGACGGTATTCGTGCATTGAAAGCAGCCTTGTGTGGTCCAAACCCGCAGCATGTCATCGTCTATGGACCTCCGGGTGTGGGGAAAACGGCAGCTGCTCGTCTTGTCATGGAAGAAGCGAAACGTCACGCTGATTCTCCGTTTAAGAAAGACGCCGTGTTTGTTGAACTAGATGCAACGACGGCGAGATTTGATGAGCGGGGGATTGCAGATCCATTAATCGGTTCAGTCCATGATCCAATCTATCAAGGCGCAGGGGCAATGGGACAAGCAGGCATTCCTCAGCCAAAGCAAGGAGCAGTCACGCATGCACATGGCGGTGTTCTTTTTATAGATGAAATTGGCGAACTGCATCCAATCCAGATGAACAAAATGCTAAAGGTACTGGAGGATCGCAAAGTATTTTTAGATAGTGCCTATTACAGTGAAGAAAACACACAAATTCCAAATCACATTCATGATATTTTTCAAAATGGCTTACCAGCTGATTTTAGATTAATTGGTGCGACAACAAGAACCCCCGAAGAAATTCCTCCAGCGATTCGATCAAGGTGTCTGGAGATATTTTTTAAGGATCTTGATCAGCATGAGCTCAAAATTGTGGCAGCCAAGGCCGTTCAGAAGATTCAAAAGGAATTGAGTGATGAGGGACTGAACTTGTTAACTTCTTATGTGAAGAATGGACGTGAAGCGGTCAATATGGTTCAAATCGCTGCTGGAATGGCCATATCCGAAAATCGAAAGGATATTACGATCGCTGATGTCGAATGGGTCATTCACTCAAGCCAGCTAACACCAAGATATGAACAAAAAATACCGGAACAGCCGAAAGTCGGTGTGGTCAATGGTCTTGCCGTGTATGGACCTAATAGCGGTGCGCTACTTGAAATAGAAGTGAACATATGTAAAGCCCTTGAAAAGGGGAGTATCAACATCACAGGCATTGCAGAAGAAGAAAGCATCGGAAACCAATCGAAATCGATTCGGCGGAAAAGTATGGCCAAAGGATCTGTTGAAAATGTATTAACTGTGCTTAGAAATTTAGGCATCCGTACAAATGAATATGATATTCACATTAATTTTCCTGGTGGTGCACCTATTGATGGACCGTCTGCAGGGATTGCGATGGCCACAGCGATTTTCTCTGCCATTCATCAAATACCGATTGATCACCTGACAGCCATGACAGGGGAGATCGGGTTACAAGGTCAGGTAAAGCCAATAGGTGGTGTGATACCTAAAATTAAGGCAGCCAAACAAGCGGGAGCCAAAACAGTCATTATTCCGTATGACAACAAACAATCAATCTTAAAGGAGATTGAAGGCATTCACATTGTACCTGTGAAGCACTTTCAAGAGGTGCTTGATCAATGTTTAATCAATCCGCCAGATGAGAAAAACGGCGGAATAGAAGACGAAATTAAAAGAAAATCTGTTTAATCCCCATCACATATGGGGATTTTTTAATGAAATAGATCTTTTTTTCTTTTTCAAGAGAAAAAGAAAGGGTATACTACGATAAGATCATCATTTCTCAGGTCTTTTACATTGTACAAGACTGAAACAGGTATATTATAATGATTCATACTAGTGACGGAGGTGTCAATCAACATGGCAGATGAAATCAAAAAGAGTGTTCCGCTCCTTCCATTGCGAGGTTTGCTTGTCTATCCAACGATGGTCTTGCATTTGGATGTTGGGCGCGAGAAGTCTGTTCAAGCATTAGAACAGGCCATGATGAACGATCATATGATTTTTCTAGCAACTCAGCGGGAAATTTCAATAGATGAACCAGGTGAAGAAGAAATTTTCAAAGTCGGCACCTACACAAAAATCAAACAAATGCTCAAGCTACCTAATGGAACGATTCGCGTTCTAGTTGAAGGCTTAAATCGAGCTCGCATTGAATCGTACGTGGAGCTAGAGAATTATACGTATGTGGATATTAAAGAATTAACCGAGCAAGAACTAAAAGACGCAGAAGCAGAAGCACTCATGCGTACGTTGTTAGATCATTTTGATCAATACATAAAAATATCAAAAAAAATCTCGGCTGAAACATATGCAACAGTAACGGATATTGAGGAACCAGGAAGAATGGCAGACATCGTCGCTTCACATCTCCCTTTAAAACTAAAGGACAAGCAAGAAGTACTGGAAACAGTCGATGTGAAGAAACGACTCAATCGAGTGATTAGCCTGATTCACAATGAAAAAGAAGTACTCGAGATTGAAAAGAAAATTGGTCAACGCGTGAAACGATCTATGGAGCGAACGCAAAAAGAGTATTATTTGCGTGAACAAATGAAAGCCATTCAAAAAGAGCTTGGAGACAAAGAAGGTAAAACAGGCGAAGTCAGTTCATTAATGGCTAAAATCGAAGAATCCAGCATGCCGGATTCAGTTCGTGAAACGGCTTTAAAAGAATTAAATCGTTATGAAAAAATTCCTTCAAGTTCTGCTGAGAGCTCTGTCATCCGAAATTATATTGATTGGCTGATCAATCTTCCGTGGGGGATTTACACAGAAGATCGTCTTGACTTAAAGCTGGCCAGTGAAATATTAGATGATGAGCATCATGGGTTAGAAAAAGTCAAAGAACGAGTGCTTGAATATCTTGCAGTACAGAAGCTCACCAATTCATTAAAAGGGCCGATTTTATGTTTGGCTGGACCTCCCGGTGTAGGGAAAACGTCCCTTGCCAAATCCATTGCGAAATCACTTGACCGAAAGTTTATCCGGATTTCTCTTGGTGGTGTACGTGATGAGTCAGAGATTCGCGGACATAGAAGAACGTATGTAGGTGCGATGCCGGGACGAATCATTCGCGGGATGAGCAAGGCAGGAACGATGAATCCAGTCTTTCTTTTAGATGAAATTGATAAGATGGCCTCAGACTTTAGAGGTGACCCGTCTTCAGCGATGCTTGAAGTGTTAGATCCAGAGCAAAATCATAACTTCAGTGATCATTACATTGAAGAAACGTTTGATTTGTCTCAAGTGCTCTTTATCGCAACAGCCAACAATTTAGCCACCATCCCTGGTCCACTTCGTGATAGAATGGAAATTATCACAATTGCAGGGTATACAGAGGTTGAAAAAGCGGAAATTGTGAAAGATCATCTTCTGCCAAAACAATTAAAGGAACATGGCTTAAAGAAAGCGAATTTACAGCTTCGTGAAGCGGCGATTTTTGATATCATACGCTATTACACGAGAGAAGCTGGGGTACGTGGACTAGAGCGTCAACTTGCAGCGATTTGCCGAAAAGTGGCGAGAGCCATTGTGGCTGAGGATCGTAAACGAATGACGGTGACAGAGAAGAACTTATCCGACTATCTTGGGAAAAGGCTTTACCGTTATGGACAAGCTGAAACGACAGACCAAGTGGGTGTTGTCACTGGGCTCGCGTATACAACGGTCGGAGGAGATACTTTATCCATTGAAGTATCGCTCTCACCTGGTAAAGGGAAACTGTTGTTAACTGGGAAGCTTGGGGATGTCATGAGAGAGTCAGCGCAGGCTGCCTTTAGTTATATTCGTTCAAAAGCAAATGAACTCAACATTGATCCTGATTTTAATGAGAAACATGATATTCATATTCATGTTCCAGAAGGTGCGGTTCCAAAGGACGGTCCATCTGCTGGTATTACCATTGCAACGGCACTTGTCTCCGCTCTTACAGGAAGACCTGTATCAAGAGAGGTCGGGATGACAGGTGAAATTACGTTAAGAGGAAGAGTACTTCCAATTGGCGGACTAAAAGAAAAAGCATTAGGCGCACATCGTGCAGGGCTCAAAACCATCATTCTTCCAAAAGACAATGAGAAGGACATTGATGATATTCCTGAAAGTGTGAGAGAAGGATTGACCTTTATTCCGGTCTCACATTTAGATGAGGTGCTTGAGAAAGCGTTAGTAGGAGAGGGAAGATGAAAGTTACAAAATCAGATATCGTCATTAGTGCGGTCAAACCAGAGCAGTATCCAAGCGGTGGGCTGCCAGAAATCGCACTTGCAGGGCGATCAAATGTGGGGAAGTCCTCGTTTATTAATTCATTAATTAATCGTAAAAACTTAGCACGTACATCCTCTAAACCAGGAAAGACACAAACGCTCAACTTTTACATTATTAATGATATGCTTCACTTTGTTGACGTTCCAGGTTACGGTTTTGCCAAAGTGTCAAAAACAGAGCGTGAAGCATGGGGAAGAATGATTGAAACGTATATCACGATGCGTGAAGAATTAAAAGCAGTGGTGCAAATCGTGGACCTGCGCCATAAACCATCCGTCGATGATGTCGAGATGTATGAATTCTTGAAATATTATGGTGTTCCTGTGATCGTCATTGCCACAAAAGCGGATAAAATTCCGAAAGGCAAATGGGAAAAACATGCGAAAGTCGTCAAACAGACGCTTGATATTGACCCATCAGACGAATTAATCCTATTCTCTTCTGAAACAAAAAAGGGAAAAGATGAAGCTTGGAATGCCATCCTTGCAAAGGTTAACAAGTAAAAGAAAGGGCATCTGCTATATGCAGATGCCTTTTTTATTGTATAAGTTATTTCCTTTTTAAAAATAATAAGAGGAGACTGATCGCAACAAGTACATATGGCCAGTATAATTCGAAGCCGGAAGTAGGGATAGATAATGCACTGAGCTGTTTTGTAATTTGCTGAAAGAAATAGAGAAACAAGCCGACAGCAATGAGCACGACACTTTCTACACGGTACTCCTTTTTTTGTGTAGATTTCATAAAGAGTGATAGTCCAACAACAAGGACAATCATCGTAAATGTGTCTGGCCAATGATCCCATATTGGCTGGAGAATAAAGTGTAGCGAAAGGCCTGTCATCAGCATACCGATAAACACATGTGAGTGATCCTGTTCCTTCTTTCCTTGGTATAAGAAAGCTAGTCCAAAGAGCAACACAAGCGTGTACCATTTCTCCTGGTTCTTCCAGATGTCAAATTGATCACCTGAGAGAATGGCATAGAGTGCTACACACAATAAAGTGAGTGGCAGTAAAATAGATTTCTTCTTCAAAGATGTCACCTTCTTTTAAGCAGATCATTTGTCCGCACGCATCAAATCTGGTACATTGCATGGAGTGATGAGATGGCATGTGCGATGTCGAACATTTTTCTACTATATCACAACATTTTTGAAATCTGTTCACAATTTTTATCCAGATAAAAATGAATATATGTTATAATCATTATAAATAATAAATTCTATATTGTAATTATTATAAATTAGACAGGGCGTTGGGGGTGCAAGCTAAAGTTATGCATATTCTTGTTGTGGGTTTAGATTATAAAACAGCCCCTGTTGAGATACGGGAACAGCTAAGCTTTGAACCGAGTGAACTCGGAACAGCGATGTCCAAGCTTAAAGAAGAAAAAAGCATTCTAGAGAATATCGTCATCTCAACATGTAATCGAACAGAGATCTATGCGGTTGTGGATCAGCTTCATACTGGGCGATTTTATATAAAAAGATTTTTAGCAGACTGGTTTGGCTTAGAAAAGGAAGATGTCTCTCCTTATTTAAAGTTTTACGAAAATGATGGAGCGGTTGAGCATTTATTCCGAGTGGCATGTGGACTCAATTCAATGGTAATTGGCGAAACACAAATACTTGGTCAAGTGCGTGCTAGCTATAAAATAGCACAAGAGGAGAAGACCATTGGTACCGTTTTCAATTATTTGTTTAAGCAGGCAGTAACTGTGGCGAAACGTTCTCATGCAGAAACAGACATTGCATCGAATGCCGTTTCTGTTAGTTATGCAGCTGTGGAGCTTGCCAAGAAAATCTTTGGGCGCCTTTCTGATAAACATGTTCTGATTCTTGGAGCAGGGAAAATGGGCGAGCTGGCCGCACAAAACCTTCAAGGTCAAGGGATTGGGCAGGTCACGGTCATTAACCGAACATTTGAGAAGGCGAAAGAGCTAGCAGGTCGTTTCTCCGGTGAGGCAAAGAGCTTCAATCAATTAGAAAAAACATTATCAGAAGCGGATATTTTAATTAGTTCAACTGGTGCAAAACAATTTGTGATTACAAAAGAAATGATCGAGAATGCCAATAAAAAACGTAAAGGTAGACCTCTATTCTTGGTGGATATTGCAGTGCCACGTGATTTAGATCCAGCCATTTCTGAAGTAGAGGGTGTCTTTTTGTATGACATCGATGATCTTGAGGGCATCGTGGCAGCCAACTTAAAAGAGCGACGTGCTGTAGCTGAGCAAGTTGAACTGCTAATTGAAGCGGAGATCGTCGAATTTAAACAATGGCTCAATACGCTCGGTGTGGTGCCGGTCATCTCTGCTTTAAGAGAAAAGGCGCTAACCATTCAAGCAGATACGATGCAAAGCATCGAAAGAAAGCTGCCGAATTTAACGCAACGTGAAATGAAGCTGTTGAATAAACACACGAAAAGCATCATCAATCAAATGCTAAAAGATCCTATTCTAAAGGCAAAGGAAATTGCCGGAGAGCCGAATGCGGAGGAAAAACTGTTACTCTTTAAAGAAATCTTTGACTTACAGGTTGAAGATGACATGCAACAGGTAGAGCCTGCACAGGTGGAACAAGGAGCATTTCAGTTGTTTAAACCACATTTGGCACAAAGCTTTGCTAAAGTTGCCAGTGAGTGATTAGGCGATGATGGAATCCATTGTAGCCAGACTCAATGAAGCGACAATTTTGATTTATGCACTAAGTGTCTTGTTCTATTTCATAGATTTTCTTCAACACAACCGGAAGGCTGGAAAGATGGCTTTCTGGTTGCTTTCTATTGTCTGGCTGCTCCAAACAGCCTACATGTTCTATCTGATGAAGGAAACAGATAGATTCCCTGTGTTGAATGTAGCAGAGGGGTTATATTTTTATACGTGGGTGCTCGTAACCCTTTCACTCGTACTCACGAAAGTGTTACGCGTGGAATTTATCGTCTTTTTTACAAATGTGATTGGTTTTTCGATGATGGCCATTCACACCTTTACACCATCTGCGCTTCATTCTGCCGAACTGACGGGGAAGCTGACAAGTGAATTGCTTGTCATCCATATTACGATGGCGATTTTATCGTATGGGGCTTTTTCACTTTCTTTTGCTTTTTCATTGCTGTATCTCTTTCAATATCGCTTGCTGAAAAAGAAACAATGGGGAAAATGGCTTCTTAGAATTGAAGATTTATCAAAACTTGATCATATGGCGTATGTTTTAAATATCATTGCAGTGCCAATGCTGTTACTAAGTTTAATACTTGGTGTGATATGGGCATACATCTCATATGACACGCTGTACTGGACAGATGCAAAGGTACTTGGTTCGTTTATAATGCTGTTTTTATACGGCTTTTACTTATACATCAGATTGGTGAGAAATGTGCAAGGGAAAATCGTGGCACGCTGGAACGTGGCCTCATTCCTTGTACTACTGATCAATTATTTTCTGCTTGGTAGCTTATCAACTTTTCATTGGTTTCAATAATGATGAGTCTTAAGGGCATTGGGAGGAAAACAGAATGCGTACAATTAAAGTAGGTACTAGACGAAGTAAGCTTGCAACGACACAAACCAAATGGGTCATTCAACAGTTGTCTGAACTGAACCCATCTTATTCTTTTGAAATGAAAGAAATTGTCACAAAGGGAGATCAAATCTTAGATGTGACTTTATCAAAAGTGGGCGGTAAAGGGCTGTTTGTGAAAGAGATTGAGCAGGCGATGCTAGATCAGGACATTGATATGGCGGTTCATAGTATGAAAGACATGCCCGCTTCTCTTCCGGAAGGTCTAGTCATTGGCTGTATTCCTGAGCGTGAAGATGTCAGGGATGCACTCATTTCGAAAAATCATGTCCGTTTACATGAATTACCGAAGGGAGCCATTGTTGGAACGAGCAGCTTACGGCGCAGTGCCCAGCTTCTTCAGGAGAGACCGGATCTTGAGATCAAATGGATCCGTGGAAACATTGATACAAGACTTGAGAAGCTAAAAAATGAAGAATATGATGCCATTATTTTAGCGGCAGCTGGTTTGTCTCGAATGGGATGGAGTCAAGAGGTTGTGTCTGAATTTTTATCCCCTGACATTTGTTTGCCGGCAGTTGGCCAAGGTGCATTGTCTATTGAATGTCGTGAGGATGATCAAGAACTATTGCAACTTCTTTCTCAATTTACCAATGAATATACGAAGAAAACGGTTCTTGCTGAAAGAGCTTTTCTCAAGCAAATGGATGGAAGCTGCCAAGTGCCAATTGCTGGTTATGCCACAATGAATGAACGTGATGAAATTGAACTGACTGGTCTTGTCGCTTCTGCTGATGGACGAATCATGATTCGAGAAACAGTCACAGGTACTGACCCAGAGGCGATTGGCATAGCGTGTGCAAAGCAGATGGCCGATAAGGGAGCAAAGGATCTGATTGATCAGGTGAAAAAGGATTTGTCCTCCGAATGAAGAGAGCCAAATCGCTGAACGGACAGACAGTGCTTGTCACACGAAATGAACGTCAAGCGGGTGTGTTTCAGCGAAAGATTGAAGCGCTGGACGGCCATGCAGTTCTAACGTCTCTCATACGGTTTGAGCCTACACTCACAAGTGAACAAGCGAAGGCTTTCTTGAAAGACTTACAAGCAAGCCATTGGCTTGTTTTCACAAGTGTGAATGGCGCGTCTTATTTTCTCACATATATACAGAAACATTATTTACATAAGAGCTTCTCACATTTGAAAGTCGCGGCAGTGGGCGAAAAGACGGCTGCTTATCTTCAGCAGCATGGGATCAAGGTCGATGTCGTACCAGAACGATATATCGCAGAGGAATTGGCAGATGCTTTAGTAATGCATGTTCGGCCCGGGGAACGTGTTTTTGTGGCAAAAGGCAACTTGTCACGAGATGTTGTCAAGCGGACCCTGACGCCGCTTGGTATTGAGGTAAGGGAATGGATTTTATATGAAACGATCAAAGATGAGGAAGGTATTGCTGCACTCAAATCGACGATGAGGAAGCAACCGTTTGATTTTATTACATTCACTAGCTCATCCACTGTTCATTCCTTTATGCATGCAATGGAATCAGATAGAGCGCAGCTTGCTTCTTCGGATACATGTTTTGTGACGATCGGTCCTCTGACAAAAGAGGCACTGCTACAATATGGAATTCCATCTGAAACCCCAGATACTTATACGATTGATGGCATGCTTGACTTAATGTGCCGTTTATCTGAAAGGAAGTTGAATGATTGATGAAATTTAACAGACACCGTCGATTACGTACAAGCGCAGGAATGAGAGAATTAGTCAGAGAAACGTTTTTAAGATCATCTGACTTTATTTATCCGATCTTTTTTGTTGAGGGAGACAATGTGCGAAAAGAAGTACCTTCGATGCCGGGGGTATATCATATTTCGGTTGATCTTGTGAAAGAAGAAGTGCAAGAGATTGTCGATCTTGGCATCAAATCTATTATTGTATTTGGTGTCCCAGACCATAAAGATCATGTAGGTAGTGAAGCGTATCATGATCATGGCATAGTTCAAAGGGCAACACATGAGATCAAAAAGCATTTCCCTGACCTTGTTGTCATTGCTGATACATGCTTATGCCAATATACGGATCATGGCCATTGCGGAATCGTGGAAGACGGGGAGATTTTAAACGATGAATCTCTTCAGCTATTAGCAAAAACAGCAGTAAGCCAAGCACGTGCAGGGGCAGATATTATCGCACCTTCAAACATGATGGATGGCTTTGTGATTGCCATTCGTGAGGCGCTTGATGAAGCGGGATTTGTTCATGTGCCTGTCATGTCATATGCGGTGAAATATGCAAGTGCCTTTTACGGTCCGTTTCGCGATGCAGCGCATAGCACACCGCAATTTGGAGATCGTAAAACGTATCAAATGGACCCAGCGAACCGTTTAGAGGCGCTGAGAGAAGCCCAATCGGATGTGGAAGAGGGAGCGGATTTCCTCATTGTGAAACCATCTCTTTCTTACTTAGATATTATGCGTGATGTGAAAAATGAATTTACGCTTCCAGTTGTTGCGTACAATGTGAGTGGGGAGTATGCAATGGTAAAAGCAGCAGCTCAAAATGGCTGGATTTCTGAAAAAGAACTTGTACTTGAAATGCTGACAAGCATGAAACGTGCAGGCGCAGAACTGATTATTACGTATCATGCAAAAGATGCGGCAAAATGGCTTTCAGAATAAAGAACGGTGAAATAGGAGGACGTTTCATATGGCGCGTAGCTATGAAAAATCAAAACAAGCATTTGAGGTAGCAAAACAATTAATGCCTGGTGGTGTGAATAGCCCTGTTCGTGCATTTAAATCAGTCAACACAGACCCGATTTTTATGGAGCGAGGCAAAGGAGCGAAAATCTACGATATAGACGGAAATGAATACATTGATTACGTCCTGTCTTGGGGACCGCTCATTTTAGGACATAGCAATGATCGTGTAGTCGAGAGTATCAAGCGAGTCGCTGAACAAGGTACGAGCTTCGGTGCGTCTACTTTAGTTGAAAATGAATTAGCTCAGCTTGTATCAGAACGTGTTCCTTCCATTGAGGTCATTCGAATGGTGAGCTCTGGTACAGAAGCCACAATGAGTGCGTTACGTTTAGCGCGTGGTTTTACAGGGAGAAACAAAATCGTCAAATTCGAAGGGTGCTACCATGGTCACGGCGACTCATTGCTGATTAAAGCGGGTTCAGGTGTCGCAACACTTGGTCTTCCAGATAGCCCTGGTGTACCTGAAGGAACTGCAAGTAACACCATTACAGTTCCGTACAATGATTTAGAAAGCATTCAAGTGGCCTTTAAAGAATTCGGCGATGATATCGCGGGTGTGATCGTAGAACCAGTTGCAGGGAATATGGGTGTTGTTCCTCCGCAAGACGGGTTCTTACAAGGATTGAGAGATATCACTGAACAATATGGCGCATTGCTCATTTTTGATGAAGTCATGACGGGCTTCCGTGTCGATTATCACTGCGCGCAAGGTTATTTTGGGATCACACCTGATTTGACTTGTCTTGGTAAGGTCATTGGTGGCGGTCTTCCGGTCGGTGCTTATGGCGGAAGAGCGGATATCATGAGACAAATTGCACCAAGCGGTCCTATTTATCAAGCAGGTACCTTATCTGGAAACCCACTTGCGATGACAGCAGGTTTAGAAACGTTAAAACAGCTCACGCCAGCGTCTTATGAAGAGTTTAGACGAAAAGGCGATATGCTTGAAGAAGGGATTTCAAAAGCAGCGAAAGCGGCAGGTATTCCATTGACATTTAACCGTGCGGGTTCCATGATTGGGTTCTTCTTTACGAATGAAGAAGTGACCAATTATGACAAAGCGAAAACAGCAGATCTTGCTTTATTCGCTGAGTTTTATAAAGAAATGGCTGACCACGGCATCTTCCTGCCACCTTCACAATTCGAAGGCCTGTTTTTATCCACTGCACATACAGATGAAGACATTCAATATACCATTGAAACCGTTGAAAAGGTTTTTCAAAAACTGCGTTAAATCATGAAGCCGATATGGAGACATATCGGCTTTTTTGCATGAGCAAAACCATTCATATTTTTACCTGTTCTCACATACAACTGTATGGACATCTAATTTTATTTTGAAGGATTAGATGAAAGGAGGACATCGACTTGTCTCAAAACAATCGATTACAGTTTTCTGTAGAAGAATCTATCTATTTTAAAAACGGACAGGAAGTCAGTGAGCTACTGTCAATTTCTCTCGATCCTGACATTCTCGTTCAAGAAGTGAATGATTATGTTTCTATTAGAGGTTCACTCGAGCTAACAGGAGAATACAACATATATCAAGAGGAGCTAATGGGTGAACTTAGTTCCTATGCGGCATACAGGCAAGCTGATGAGGTGAAGGTGAGAGAGGATGGAACAGCAGAGCTACTTCACCAGTTTCCGGTGGATATCACCATTCCGAGGAACAAAATCAGCCATTTGAATGATGTGTTTGTGTTCATTGAGTCCTTTGATTACCAGCTGACAGAAAGCCGTTTGTTGACCATTCAGGCTGATTTGGCGATTGAAGGGTTGTTAGATGAAGAAACGCCGCAAATGCCGCAAACGCCTGAAGAAGAGCCGTATGAATTTGTTCAGCGGTCTGAAGAGGAATATAGCCTTATGGACAATGACACATTTGAATATCAGGATGATGAGCCGGAACTTGAGGAACAGGAAGTATTGCAAGAAGATGTACGCGAGGAACAGGAAGTGCAACAAGAAGTGCAACAAGAAGACGTGCGTGAAGAATATGAGGATCAGGTAGTGCAACTAAGTGACGCGCGCAGTGAACAAGAGGATGAAGAGGAAATCGAAGAAATCGATATAGACATCGTGTCGGCAGAGGTAGAGGAAGTGGAAATGGAAGAATCTGAGGAGTCGGAAGAAATAGAAGAATCAGAGGACCAAGAAGAAGTGGCACTTGGTTATCGTTCTTATCCAGAAACTCAGATACAAGAACCGCCATTTTTTGAGCCGCCTAAGTTATTAGAAGAAGAGGAACCGGAAGAGATGTTCTTTGACGTGGAGGTAAGAAAAGATCCTGATATAGCCGCCCAGGAAGAGGAACCACCGGAGCTTCCGACCTTTGAATCACCTGCTTTTCATGTTGAGCCAATGCAGGAAGAGCGTCAAGAGTCTTATCAAATCGAGCGATTATATGAACGGGAAACACCACAAGTAAATGAGGTGTCTCAAAAAGCAGAAGTACATGAAAGTGACGATAGAGAAACGTCTGGCAGTGAGAATTCTCTCTATTTAACAAAGCTGTTCGCTAAGCAGGAGGAGGAAGATTTTTCTCGCATGAAAATATGTATAGTTCAGCAAGAAGATACGGTGGATCGTATTTGTGAACGATACCAGTTGAATGTACAGCAACTCCTACGGACGAATTCATTATCGGCTGATGCAGAGCTTGAGGAAGGGCAAATTCTTTATATTCCCGAATATCAAAAAAGCAAAGTATAGTCAGAAATGACCGACCTAGAAAATGTGGTGAGTGAACGTGGATGACATTCAATCCGTCTTATCCGAATATGGGCTTGAGGCTGAATATGTAGAACCTGTCAGTCCTTCCGTTGTGAGGGTGTATGCAAAGCAAGGCGTGTTTGCACTGAAACGTGTGAAGGTAGATCGACAAATGCAATTTACTGAGCAAATGCTTGAACTAGAGTCAAAAGGCTATCGCTCGTTTGTCCCGATTTACCGGACACAAAGTGGCTCTTTTTTCTCCAATGATCGGTCGAGTCAGTCGGCATATTATCTGATGCCGTGGCTGACGAATGAAAAGAGAGAAGAACAGGACGATAAACATGAGTACCTAATCCAAGAGATTGCAAGGCTTCATAAACGAACCGAAGTGATGATGGACATCACAATGCAAGAGATCGAAGCACACTATACACAACTCAAAAGCAAATGGGACGCAGAGAAAGACATGTATGAGCGATTCATAGAGCGGGCAGAACAAGCATGGTATATGTCGCCATTTGAGCTGGCCGCTGCTATGTATTTTTCAGAGACAATGTCTGCAACTGAATTTGCGCTTGAACGATTAGATGATTGGTATGAGGAAATGAAGGATCAGGAGACAACGCGTGTGGTATTAAACCATGGGCAATTGTCGATCCATCACTTTTTATACAATGATGTAGGGATCGGACATTTTACCAATTTTGAGCGATCTAAAAAGGCTGCCCCCATTTATGATCTTCTCACCTTTTACTTTCGGACATTCAAAACATATCCTGCTTCTTTTCCAGAATGCACCGACTACTTTTATACGTATCAAAAGGGGAATCCGTTAAGGGAAGAGGAGCTTCATTTGTTCTTGAGTTATCTTGCGTATCCGCAAGGTTTATTGGATACGGTGAAAACATATGAAGCGGGCGGACAGGATGAAATGGAAAGCTGTCAGCAGCTATTAAGAGCGTATTGGCAAATGAAAAATTCGGAACCAACTGTCATGAAGATACATGAGATTGAGCAGGCTAGACGCCTTGAAGAAGAGCAAAACGCCTCGTCATCGACAGAATGACGAGGTTGTTTTCAGTGTATGGTGTTCGGTTTGATGCCTTTTTGAAGAAAAAGCCACGATTAAAACCAATCGAGGTGGAAAGCGCACGCAAGAAAAATGAGTATACCTAAGATGAGGACGTCAAATGTGGTCGGGAAAATAATCGTACGAAACCCTTGAAATATCGCAATCGGGAGAACGACTTGAGAGGCAACTGCCCGAATTTGTCCGAGCCACGGGGGAAGTGTATAAGGATTGATTTTTTTCAAAAGAAAACGCCCTCCTTCTTCATTTTGCTATTATCTTATGGGCGATAAAGAGAAGAGTGCCTGCCTCATTTGTATAAAGAACAAGAAAAGCGGAAAAGATGATTGACGAAAACAAAATGCATTTAGTAATATTAATAATAGATGAGTACGAGCTGATGAACGTGAATATATCGTAAGCGTTGACTAGGAAGAGTACAACCAAGACCCTAAAGAGAGGGAAACCATGAGCTGAAAGGTTTCCTAGGATGAACTTGTTTGGAAGGTCGCCTGTGAGCTTAATTTCTTGAATGGTCAGTAGAGAAATTCGGGAGAACCCCGTTATCCTTTAAAGTGTACGGCACACGTATGTGTTCCGTAAAAAAAGGTGGTACCGCGAAAAAAGCTTTTTCGTCCTTTTATAGGGATGGAAAGGCTTTTTTTATGTTTCATCAGCCGATTAAATGTGGAGGTAACACAAACATGGGAACAAATAATCAAGAAATGCCAACAAAGTATGATCCAAATGCGATTGAAAAAGATCGCTATACGTACTGGCTTGAAGGAAAATTTTTCGAAGCGCAAAATGACAAAACGAAAGATCCATATACGGTCGTCATTCCTCCACCAAACGTGACAGGAAAACTGCACCTTGGTCATGCATGGGATTCAACACTGCAAGATATTGTGACACGCATGAAGCGAATGCAAGGATATGACGTTCTATGGCTTCCTGGAATGGACCATGCCGGCATTGCTACTCAAGCAAAGGTGGAGGCAAAACTTCGCGAAGAAGGTGTGAGCCGATATGATATCGGACGCGAAAAATTTGTAGAGGAAACATGGAAGTGGAAAGAAGAATACGCTGATTTTATTCGGAATCAGTGGGCGAAAATGGGACTTGGACTCGATTACTCACGTGAGCGTTTTACATTAGATGAAGGGCTTAATCAAGCGGTACGCCAAGTATTTGTTCAATTGTATGAAAAAGGCCTCATCTATCGCGGAGAGTATATCATTAACTGGGACCCAGCGACAAAGACGGCACTATCTGATATTGAAGTCATCTATAAGGATGTTCAAGGGGCATTTTATCACCTGAGATATCCACTAGCCGATGGAACAGGATCGATTGAGATCGCCACAACAAGACCGGAGACGATGCTTGGAGATACAGCAGTAGCTGTGCATCCAGAGGATGAGCGCTATCAGCATTTAATTGGGAAAACAGTCATTTTACCAATTACAGGACGTGAAATTCCAATCGTTGGTGATGACTATGTCGATATGGAGTTTGGTTCTGGAGCAGTCAAAATTACCCCAGCACATGACCCGAATGACTTTGAACTTGGAAATCGTCATGAATTAGAGCGAATTCTTGTGATGAATGAAGATGGCACAATGAATGACAATGCCTTGAAGTACAAAGGAATGGACCGTTTTGAATGCCGTAAACAGCTTGTGAAAGATTTGCAAGAAGAAGGCGTTCTGTTCAAAATTGAGGATCATATGCATTCTGTTGGTCATAGTGAGCGAAGCGGAGCTGTAGTTGAACCATATTTATCAACACAATGGTTTGTAAAAATGCAGCCGCTAGCCGATGAAGCGATTCACTTGCAAAAAGGTGAAGAACAAGTTCAATTTGTTCCAGATCGTTTTGAAAAGACGTACTTACACTGGATGGAAAATATTCGTGATTGGTGTATTTCTCGTCAGCTATGGTGGGGACACCGCATCCCAGCTTGGTATCATAAAGAAACAAAAGAAGTGTATGTTGGACTGGAAGCGCCAGAAGATCTTGAGAACTGGGAACAAGACAGTGATGTATTGGATACGTGGTTTAGTTCAGCTCTTTGGCCGTTTTCTACAATGGGCTGGCCAGATGTTGAGAGTGAAGACTTCAAACGTTATTATCCAACAAACCTGCTAGTAACAGGGTATGACATCATCTTCTTCTGGGTATCTCGAATGATTTTCCAAGGGCTTGAATTTACAGGGGAAAAGCCGTTTAAAGATGTCCTCATTCACGGACTCATTCGTGACGAACAAGGACGTAAAATGAGTAAATCACTCGGCAACGGCATTGATCCAATGGAGGTCATCGACAAATACGGTGCGGATTCATTACGATATTTCTTAGCTACTGGAAGCTCACCAGGTCAAGACTTACGCTTTAGCTTTGAAAAGGTAGAGTCCACTTGGAACTTTGCGAATAAAATTTGGAACGCTTCCCGTTTTGCTTTAATGAATATGGATGGTTTGACGTACGATGAGCTTGATTTGACAGGTGAAAAATCAGTGGCTGATCAATGGATCTTAACACGATTAAATGAAACCATTGAAAGTGTCACACAGCTTGCGGACAAGTATGAATTCGGAGAAGTGGGCAGACATTTATATAACTTCATCTGGGATGATTTCTGTGATTGGTATATTGAAATGGCAAAACTCCCGCTTTATGGAGAAGATGAAGCTGCGAAGAAAACGACCCGCTCGATTCTTGCATATGTATTAGATCAAACGATGAGACTTCTTCATCCATTTATGCCGTTCTTAACTGAGGAAATCTGGCAGCATCTCCCGCACGAAGGAGAGTCGATCACTGTTGCTAAATGGCCTGAAGTGAAGCCTGAACTTTCAAATGAACAAGCCGCTGCTGACATGAAGCTCCTTGTTGAACTCATTCGCTCTGTTCGTAACATTCGCAGTGAAGTGAACACGCCAATGAGCAAACAAGTTGAACTGTTTATTAAAGCATCGACACCTGAAGTACAAGAACGTTTAGAGAAAAACCGTTCGTATATTGAGCGATTTACGAACCCAAGTGTTCTTGAAATTGCGACAGACATTCCAGCTAGCGATAAGGCGATGACCGCTGTTATTTCTGGAGCAGAGCTCATTTTACCGCTTGAAGGGTTAATCAACTTAGACGAAGAAATTGCCCGTCTACAAAAAGAACTGGATAAGCTCACAAAAGAAGTAGAGCGTGTGCAGAAAAAGCTTGGAAATGAAGGCTTTATGAAAAAAGCCCCTGAAAGTGTCGTAGAGGAAGAGCGTGCGAAAGAAAGAGATTATGTTGCGAAGCGAGAAGCTGTTCAGAAACGTATTGAAGAGCTGAAAGCATAATAGTGAAAGGACGGCTCCTAACTGAATGGAGCCGTCCTTTTTGAAAAATTTCGTATGAAATGAGAGATGACTTTGTTTACAACGTATCAAGAAGCAATTGATTGGATTCATAGTAGACTTGCGTTCGGTGTCAAACCAGGACTAGAAAGAATGGAATGGCTCATGCATAGACTAGATCATCCAGAACAAAAAATAAAGGCAGTACATATCGCAGGTACAAATGGAAAAGGATCGACCATTGCGTTTACGCGTTCCGTTTTGCAGGCAGCCGGTTATTCAGTCGGTACCTTTACATCTCCATTTATTTTAACATTCAATGAACGAATTAGTGTCAATGGGGAGCCAATTCAGGATGAAGAATGGCTGAGATTGGTGAATGAATTGAAGCCACTCGTTGAGGAGCTCGATACAACAGATCTTGGTCCAGCAACAGAATTTGAAATCATCACAGCATGTGCGTTTGCTTATTTTGCACACGTCCATCCAGTAGACATTGTCCTTTTAGAAACAGGGCTTGGCGGGAGACTTGATTCAACCAATGTGGTGCATCCGATCTTAACAGCCATCACGTCAATTGGTCATGATCATATGGCGATCCTTGGAGACACGCTCGATCAAATTGCTGCTGAAAAAGCGGGGATTATCAAACGAGGGATCCCAATCATGACAGCTGTCCATCAAGAAGAGGCATTGGCGGTCATTCAACGTATCGCCAACAAGCAGCAGGCGACATGTATTTCATTACACGATACTTGTACTTTTGGGCATGTGGAGCCAACAGAAACAGGTGAACGTTTTACATTACGCACACCAAAAGGCCAGTATGTGGAGCTTGAAACAGGATTAATCGGGACGCATCAAAGGCAGAATGCGGCACTTGCTGTTCTAATGATCGAACGACTAGAAGAGGAAGGCGTTGTGAAGGTCGAAGAAGAAGATGTGTATACAGGCATTCGGCAAGCTGTATGGGCTGGTAGATTTGAAAAGGTGAGAAATCAGCCGCCTGTCTATTTAGACGGTGCACACAATGAAGAGGGGATGAACCGTTTAATCGAAACAGTACAAGCCCATTTTCCAAACAAGCAGGTCCACGTGTGTTTCAGTGCACTTCGAGATAAACCGTACAAAGACATGGTTCAACAACTAGAGACGATTAGTTCATCCATTCATTTTGTTTCGTTTGATTTCCCAAGAGCGGAATCAGCGGAAAAGCTTTATACGAGCAGCCGATTAGAAGCAAAGACGTATGATGACGATCCAGAATCGGTACTGGACTTTATTCAGGAAAAGAAAGACGACCCTACGGCGATTGTCCTTGTTACCGGCTCACTTTATTTTATTTCTGATATTCGAAATCGTATTTTAGGATAAACAAATGGCGCAATTGCTTTGAGGCAACTGTGCCTTCTTTATTTTTGACGTATTTTTGAGAGGGAAACTCATACATTCAGCATGTGCTGATGGGCACATGCTTATGTTACACTCCGATCGATTTCTTATTTCGAAAGGAGTGAAAGGATGATCAGTATCCTTGTATTTTTTGCAGGCATCAGCATGGGCTCGTTTTTCCATTTAGTCGGTGAAAGGTTGCCGGTTCGCCGGTCTATTCTCTATCCGCGTTCACACTGCCCGTCCTGTAAGCAGCTGCTCTCAGCGTATGAAATGATTCCTCTAGTTTCATTTGTTGTGTTAAAAGGGGCTTGTAAACGGTGCGGTGCAAGGTTGTCTTGGCTTTATTTAATCATTGAACTTTTAACAGGATTTCTTTTTTTGTCTATTTACATTGTGGCGGGTTTTTCGTTTGAGGGTTTGTTCCTTGTGATTCTTTGTAGTTTATTCGTGATTGCTGTCGTGAGTGATCTACTGTATATGAGGATACCAAACGAGTTATTTCTTTTCTTTTTTCCGCTTTTCGTCATATACCGCACACTGAACCCCCTTCATATTTGGTGGGAAGGGGCAGCTTCTTTGTTGTTTTGCTTCTTCATGTTTTATGTGTTAGATCATGTAAAGCCAAATAGCATGGGCGGTGCTGATATGAAGCTGTTTTGTGTGCTCGCTTTTTGCTTTGGTTTTAAAGCATTTCTCATGATTCTTTTCCTTTCATCCCTGACTGGAATGCTATATGCGAAACTATTTTCCTATCAAGCACATGAACCGTTCCCCTTTGTTCCAGCCATTGCTGTTTCTGTTTTGCTCTACCTCTTTGGCGAAAAGATCGTCTTACAGAGCGGAATATGGCCCGTATGAAAAAATTGGCGAACACTTTTTTAGACTGCCGACAAAAGTCTTGTTCTTTTTTCTACCTCCTATGTTAAAGTGTGAAACAGAAAGAAGGACGGGCTAAATTTGCGCTGATTCTTGGACAGAAAGGTCTTTCTTACACACAATGTCAGAAAGAGGGGAATCACAATGAAAAAAAGGCAGGCCAAAAAGCAAGGGTTAAAGGTTCATATTAATGGAAAAGAAGAAACATTTCATGCAGATGATCATCAAACGGAAAAGCAGCAAGAAGACGGTGTAACCTTTTCAAATTGGGAGGAAAAGAGACAGACAGAGCAAGAGACTGCGGCTTCCCAAGAAGACCAGTCCAAACCGAGAGAAGAAGATTTCCAATGGGATGATGCGGCGGATCATATTTATCATGCTGACCCGAAGGTGGTCACCCCTTATCAAAAGAAAAAAGGTTCATTCGACCAAAAGCTTAGCAAAAATCGTGGACCATTCAAAAGAGTCATGACAACAATTGTATTTGCAGTCGTTCTTGGGACAGGTCTTGGTGTGTTTGCCCTTAGTTTGAGCAAGGACGGTTCGCCAAATCCAGCAAATGGAGACCAGCTGAGTGTATCAGCTTCTGGAAAGCAATCGTCTATGAAAGCGGGAGGGGATGCACCTCAAGCAGCGAGTGCGGAGGAATCAAAGGAAGAGAAAAAGGACGGAGTTTCTGGAAGCTTTTCAACGTTTGTTGTACAGACCGGAAAATTTTCTGCAGAAAAAGGGGCAGATGATTTAGTTGCCAGCTTAAAAGATGCGGGATTCGCGGGGAAAAAAGTGTCGATGGACGATGGATATTATGTGATCGCGGGACTAGCCACAGGACAAGACATGACAAGTGCAGTCGGTAAAAAGCTGATCGATCAGCACTTTGAGGCGTGGGGAGGCAAGGAGCTGTCATTTCAGGTGCCAGATGAGTTTATCAGTATTATAGAAAAAGCGTCCGTCTTATCTTCTAAGGTCATCACAGGAGACACTGTCGAGAAAAGTGACGTCACGCAGCTGATTTCTGAGATTGAAGGTGCCAATACAGCAGATGGATCGGCCAAAAGTAATTTGCTGAAAGCCATTCAACACTTAAATGAACCAACCGCCGAAAATGGGTGGAAAGCACAGCAAATGTTGCTTGATCAATTAAATACGTAAAATCACTTTTTAAATGATCAAACTAGTCCAAAAAAGACTAGTTTTTTTCTTTTGTCTCAAAGATAATGGTAAAGGCTCAATAAAAGAGAATTTTCGTTCATTGTCGGTAAGATGTACATTTGATAGGATGAGTGGGTATCTTACTTCTTAGACTAAAACCTTGAAAGGATGAACAAACATGAACCAATTCATTCTTGCATCTCAATCACCTAGAAGGAAAGAGCTGCTTGATTTAGCAGGGTATTCTTACGAAATTCATGCAAGTCAACTAAAAGAAGAAATAAATCGAAACCTTTCTCCAGCTGAGAACGTCCAATGGTTGGCAGAACAAAAAGCTAATGATATTCATACGAAACATCCCAATGCAGTGGTGATTGGTGCAGATACGATTGTTGCATTAGATGGGACATGTCTTGGGAAGCCGAAGGATCAAGCAGATGCTTCCGAGATGCTTCAATTACTGTCAGGAAAGACACATCAAGTCTTGACGGGTGTGACGATTCAATCAGAAAATAGAAAAGAAACGTTTTATGAGTCGACAGAAGTGACGTTTTGGACACTTACCCAACAGGAAATAGACCGCTATATAAAGACTGGCGAACCTCTTGATAAAGCTGGGAGCTATGGGATTCAGGGAAAAGGTGCTTTGTTTGTACAAAAAATAGCTGGGGATTATTTTTCCGTTGTCGGTCTTCCAATCGCCAAAACAGCAAAAGTGTTACAAACATTTGGAATCACCCCTTTTTGATGACAGGAAGGAATTCACAAAGGAGTGTTCGTCATGGACCATTTTCCAATGTTGTTAAAGCATTTTCCTAAAGATGAAAAGCCGAGGGAACGGTTTATTCAATTTGGCCCGGGCAGTTTGTCGAATCAGGAGCTTGTGGCGATTCTTTTACGAACTGGTACGAAAAAAGAATCCGTTCTTCAAATTTCCGCAAGATTACTTCAAACATTTGGCAACCTCCGTTCTGTAAAAGAAGCTTCAATTGAAGAACTATCACAGATCCGAGGAGTTGGAAAAGCAAAGGCCATCTCTCTTTTAGCTGCATTAGAAATTGGCACGAGGTTACATCATCAAGCAATGGACAACCGTTATGTGATTCGTACACCAGAGGATGGAGCGAATTATGTGATGGAAGATATGAGATTTCTGACGCAGGAGAACTTCGTTTGTCTTTATCTCAATACAAAAAATCAAGTGCTGCACAAACATACCGTGTTTATTGGTAGTTTGAATTCATCGATTGTTCACCCGCGCGAAATTTTTAAAGAGGCCTTTAAACGATCGGCCGCCTCGTTTATTTGTGTACACAACCATCCATCTGGAGATCCCACGCCTAGCAGGGAGGATATTGAAGTCACAAAGCGACTTTTTGAATGTGGAAAGCTGATAGGAATACAGTTGCTTGATCATCTCGTCATAGGTGATCAAAAATTTGTGAGTTTGAAGGAAAAAGGGTATTTGTAACACTTTTTTTTTCATTGTTTTACGATATAATAGAGTTTATGAGTTTTTCCCTAAAGGGAATTTTGGTTTAAGAAAGGAAGATACATACATATGTTTGGAATTGGTACGAAAGACCTTGGAATAGATCTTGGAACAGCGAATACGCTTGTTTTTATTAAAGGAAAAGGCATTGTTGTGAGAGAACCTTCGGTCGTAGCTTTGGAAACTGATACGAAGTCTATAGTGGCGGTCGGTAATGACGCTCGAAATATGATTGGTCGTACACCAGGAAATGTTGTAGCACTTCGCCCAATGAAAGACGGAGTAATCGCAGATTATGAGACGACTGCAACAATGATGAAATACTATATTAATTCAGCCTTAAAAAAAGGGTTGTTTTCTCGTAAGCCATACGTGATGGTATGCGTGCCTTCTGGAATTACAGCTGTCGAAGAGCGTGCTGTCATTGATGCGTCAAGACAAGCGGGTGCACGTGATGCGTATCCAATTGAAGAACCATTTGCTGCAGCAATCGGTGCTAACTTACCTGTTTGGGAGCCAACAGGAAGTATGGTTGTGGATATCGGCGGTGGTACGACAGAAGTGGCGATTATTTCACTTGGCGGTATTGTGACATCTCAGTCTATCCGTGTGGCGGGAGATGAGATGGATGAGGCAATTAGTAGTTACATCCGTAAAACGTATAATCTCATGATCGGTGACCGGACATCAGAAGCCATTAAAATGGAAATCGGTTCAGCACAAACAGATGTACATGATGAGATGGATATCCGCGGACGAGACCTTTTGACTGGTCTGCCAAAAACAATCTCAATTACTGCTGAAGAAATTTCAAAAGCGCTTCGCGATACAGTGGAAACCATTGTAGATGCCGTGAAAGTAACTCTTGAAAAAACACCACCTGAGCTAGCAGCTGATATCATGGACCGTGGTATTGTTTTAACTGGTGGCGGTGCATTGCTACGTAATCTTGATAAAGTCATTAGTGATGAAACAAAAATGCCAGTCATTATTGCGGAAGACCCGCTTGATTGTGTGGCGATCGGAACAGGGAAAGCACTTGAGCATATTCACTTATTCAAAGGAAAATCTAAAGATAATCGGGCGTAATTAAAGAGGTGTAAGACATGCCGCAATTTTTTATGAACAAAAGATTAATGTTGCTCCTTGTCTGTGTCATCGTACTGGCCGCCATGATTGGTTTTTCAGTGAAAAGTGGCAGAGGTGCTACATGGCCGGAGAAATTAGTGGGGGATACGACTGGCTTTTTTCAAAGTGTCTTTCATAAACCCTCCCAATTTATTGCCGGTATTTATGGGAATGTACAAGATCTAAAAAACACATATGAAGAAAACGAGCGACTTCGAAAAAAGCTTGATGGACAAACCCAATACGAAGCGAAGCTTCAAGAATTAGAAGATGAGAACAAACAGCTTCGCAAGCAGCTCGGTTATGTGAACTCAATTCGTGATTATACGCCAATTCTCTCAACAGTGATTGCAAGGAACCCATCCCTCTGGGATAGCTTTGTCATGATTGATAAAGGGAAAAAGCAAGGCGTTGAACAGGATATGGCCGTCACAAATGAGAGCGGTGCGTTAATCGGGAAAATCGAAAGTGATAAGCTCAACAATTTTACTTCGACTGTAAGATTGCTAAGCTCTACAGACCAAAATAATAGAATTTCAACGAAAATTTTCGCGAAAAAGGGCAAAGAAGAGCTCAATGGAATTATAAACGGCTATGACAGCAAGAAAAAAATGTTGACAATGAATATTTTAAAATCCGATGCTGATGGTGATGTCAAAAAAGGTGATCTGGTTGAAACATCTGGAGCAGGAGGCGTGTTCCCGCAAGGTTTGACTGTTGGAAAGGTAAGTGAAATTGAGCCTGACCATTACGGACTGACAAAAATCATTTATGTAGAACCGGCTGCTGAACTCAACAACTTAGATCATGTCATTGTTGTGAATCGCAGTGCAAGTACTGCAGATGCGTCTGAATTGATAAAGGAGGAAGGCTCGTGAAACGTGTCCTTCTTGCTTTTGTCATGTTATTTATCTTCGTATTTGACAGTATTTTTGTCGATTTAATTCACCTACCATTTGTTTCAGAGGATCAAATTTTAGCACCACATTTCATTTTGCTCGCACTCGTATTTATGACGGCTTTTATGAATCAACAATATGGTGTGATTTTCGGGTTTGTCTTTGGACTTTTATATGATATTTCGTATACAGGTATACTAGGTGTCCATATGTTTGGATTCGGTACGCTCTGTTATTTGTTAGCGAAAGCTTTTAAAGTCCTTCAGGCGAATGTGTTAGTTGTTGTCTTTCTGTCTATCATTGCTGTTTCAGTTATGGAGTTTTATGTGTACGGCGTTCAAGCGACGATTCAACCAGCCATTATGCCTTTTAATGCCTATGTGATTGAACGCTTTATTCCAACGATTCTTCTAAATACTGCGGCGTCTCTCATTCTTGTTGTGCCAATGAGGCTGTTTTTCATCCAGATGAAACAAGGACTGATCGACGAATAAAAGCAGGAATTTTCCCAATGAAGGCGAAATGAGTATGTTGTTGAGGTGAGCATCTTGAAAACTCAAAAACAGCAATACGTGACAATAAAAGGAACAAAAAACGGATTGACACTACAGTTGAATGACAACTGTTCGTTTGAAGACCTTCTTTCTGGATTGCGTGAGGTCCTATTACTCGGGCAATATACAGATGGCAGAGAAGGTCAAAAGGTCAATGTGCATATTAAACTTGGTTTTCGTTATTTGACAGAAGAACAAGAATCACGCCTGACTGAAGTGGTATCTGAAAATGAACAACTTGTGATTCATTCAATTGTCAGTGAAGTCATGTCTACTGAAGAGGCAATGCGCTTAAAGGCAGAGGCTGAAATTACCTCTGTCGCGAAAATTGTCCGATCTGGGCAGGTGCTGGATGTTGAAGGGGATCTGCTTTTAATCGGGGACGTGAATCCTGGAGGCACCATCCGTGCAGGAGGAAATATTTTTGTGCTTGGCGCTTTGAAAGGTGTGGCGCATGCAGGTTGTCATGGCAACAAACAGGCCGTCATTGCCGCATCGCATATGATTCCGACACAGCTTCGCATTGCAAAAGTATTTAATCGTGCACCAGATCAAAAAGAAGATGGAAATGACATGGAATGTGCTTATTTAGATATAGATGGCAATATGATCATTGAACGCCTGCAGCAATTGGCTCATATAAGACCTAATCTGACAAGGCTTGAGGGAGGAATGTGAAATTGGGCGAGGCTATTGTGATTACCTCAGGAAAAGGCGGCGTTGGCAAAACGACAACTTCTGCAAATTTAGGCACAGCACTAGCAATTCAAGGGAAGAAAGTGTGTCTAGTTGATACCGACATTGGGCTTCGTAATTTGGATGTGGTCATGGGGCTTGAAAACCGCATTATTTATGATCTAGTCGATGTAGTAGAAGGAAGATGTAAAATCCATCAAGCGCTTGTAAAAGATAAACGTTTTGAGGACCTTTTATATCTATTACCGGCTGCACAAACGAGCGATAAAACCGCAGTGGAGCCTGAACAGATCAAAGAGTTGATTGACACCTTGAAACAAGACTTTGATTATATTGTAATTGATTGCCCTGCTGGAATTGAGCAAGGCTTTAAAAATGCTGTATCCGGAGCAGACAAAGCGATTGTCGTCACAACGCCAGAAATTTCAGCTGTTCGGGATGCAGATCGGATCATTGGCTTGCTAGAACAAGAAGACATTGAACCACCTCGATTAATTGTCAATCGCATCCGTACACAAATGGCGAAAAGTGGCGATTCGATGGATGTGGATGAAGTGGTGCATCATTTATCAATTGATCTTCTTGGGATTGTAGCAGATGATGATGATGTCATTAAGGCTTCTAACAACGGAGAGCCGATTGTGATGGATGCGAAGAACAGAGTATCTATCGCTTATCGTAATATCGCACGACGTGTGCTTGGTGAATCTGTTCCACTTCAATCGTTTGAAGAAGAAAACAAAGGCATGTTTGCAAAGCTCAAAGCGTTTTTTGGCGTTAGAGCCTAATAGTAAATCATGAAGACAGACCGATTCTAACAGAGTCGGTCTTTTTTGTGGCATAACCAATGCATCTCCCTCATAAAATGTACAAACTGTTTGTATGTAAAGGGTGATCTCATGAAAAGAGTGGACGAGTATAGAAAACAAATCGCACAACGCCGCAGAACGAGGCAAACTGCTGCGCCCAAACAGACGGCATCACAGAAGAAAGACGATATTCCGCCGTGGGTGAGATTGACAGAGGAAGAAAAGCAATCTGGAGCGTCCTCCTTTGAAACGGCTCCTTCCAAGCAAAAATACCGGCATCCATTGTTTAACCCAAATACGTTTGTATTGAAGTGTTTGCTCTCTGCTTCCCTCGTGTTAATTGCGGCGATTTCATTTAAAGGTCAGGTCGGTCCTTTTCAGCAGCTGAAGCCGATCATCAGTCAAACGTTTGAACAAGACTTCCAATTTGCTGCTGCGAACCGCTGGTTTGAGAAAACAGTCGGAAACCCACTTGCCTTTTTAACGGAGAAAAAAGAAGGCCAAACTGATGTGAAAGCCAATCAGGAATTAGCAGTGCCGGCATCTGGCAAGGTACAGGAGACATTTACACAAAACGGGGCAGGGGTAAAAGTAGAAACATCGGCTGAAGCTATTGATAGTATGAAAGAAGGCTATGTCGTAGAAGTGGAAAAGAAAAGCGATACTGGGCTGACAGTGGTCGTGCAGCATGCTGATAATAGCTACAGTTGGTATGGGCATTTAAAAGTAGCGGATGTGGCATTATATGATTTTGTCGATAAGGGTGAAAAAATTGGACAAATCTCACTTGATGATCAAGGGAAAGGCACCTATTATTTTGCCATTAAACAAAATGAACAGTTTATTGATCCAATTCAGGTGATGACCTTTGAATAAATGGCTGGTCATGCTGACGAAAATTCACATTCACCCCCTACTTTGGATTGTGATGGCGTTTGCCATCCTTTCAGGTCAAATCAAGCCGCTTCTTTGTCTGCTCGTGATCATCAGTGTGCATGAGCTTGGCCATGCAGCAGCGGCTTGTTTTTATCAGTGGCGGATTAAACGGATTTTTTTACTCCCTTTTGGCGGTGCAGTCGAGGTAGAGGAGCATGGGAATCGTCCAATCAAAGAAGAGCTGGCGGTCATTATCTGTGGACCGCTTCAGCACTTACCGCTTCAATTCTTTGCTTGGCTTTTCCTTGAAACTGCCTTGATCTCACCGGATGTTTTTACGATGTTCACTTTTTTTAATATGACCATCTTCTTTGTGAATCTTTTACCTATTTGGCCGCTTGATGGCGGGAAATTATTCTTCTTGCTCTTATCTGCTTTCTATCCTTTTCAACGTGCACATGCCCTTGCGATCAAAGGTTCACTTGTGTTGTTCGTTCTTTTAACGGTCGCCTTACTTCTTTTTGCACCACTTCAATTCAATGGCTGGGTGCTACTGACCTTTTTAGCCTATTCACTTTTGACCGAACATCGGCAGCGGCATTATGTCAGCGTCCGTTTTTTATTAGAACGGTATTATGGTAAAAAGGAGCAAAAGGTAGAGAAACTAGTGCCGCTAAAAGCGAGTGCGGAAGATAAAGTGTATGAAGTGATGGCGCGATTTCAGAGAGGGTGTAAGCATCTCATTATTATCGAAAAAAATGGCGTGAAAATGAGTCAGCTTGATGAAAATGAACTGTTGCATGCTTATTTTTCAGATAGAAGAACGACCTCCTCGATAGAAGAGCTCCTTTTGCCGTACTAATCATGAAAATACATTGACATTCTGCGCGTAGTTTGATATATTTTTTAATGTTATGGATATGTAGCACCCGTGCTACAACCGCGCGAAGCAGGTGTCAAGAGCCTATGGCCCCCTGTATTCGGCGAGTCTGAGTTTATTAGGAGGTGCAGAGATGTACGCAATTATTGAAACTGGTGGTAAACAAATCAAAGTTGAAGAAGGCCAAACTGTTTATGTTGAAAAACTAGCTGCTGATGCAGGTGAAACAGTTACTTTCGAAAACGTATTGTTTGTCGGCGGAGACACTGTCAAAGTGGGTAACCCTTCAGTTGCTGGAGCAACAGTAACGGCTAAAGTTGAAAAACAAGGTCGCGCAAAGAAAATTACTGTGTTCAAGTACAAAGCGAAGAAAAACAACCACAAGAAGCAAGGTCATCGTCAACCTTACACTAAAGTTGTTATCGAAAAAATTAACGCTTAAGGCGTGTGAGTGATATGATCAAAGCAACCATTACTCGGTCAACATCAGATGAAAGCATTACGTCTTTTCAGATGACTGGACATGCCGAGTTTGCTGAAAAAGGTCAGGATCTCGTTTGTGCAGGCGTATCTGCCGTTGTTTTTGGTTCAGTCAATTCAGTGATTGCACTGACAGGAATTGATCCACTGCTTGATATTGGTGATGAAGGCGGCTATTTCTCTTTTGAATTGCCGGCTGATATAGATCCAGCATCGTTCGAAAAAGCCCAGTTGCTTTTAGAAGGCATGGTCGTTTCTTTAGAGACAATTGAGCGAGATTATCACGATTATGTGAGAATATCAACAAACAAATAGGAGGTGAACTTCATGCTTAGATTAGATCTTCAATTTTTCGCATCTAAAAAAGGGGTTGGTTCTACAAAGAACGGACGTGACTCTGAATCTAAACGTTTAGGCGCTAAACGTGCTGATGGTCAATTCGTAACTGGTGGTTCTATCCTTTATCGTCAACGTGGAACGAAAATCTATCCAGGTGAAAACGTTGGACGCGGAGGCGACGACACTCTTTTCGCTAAAATCGACGGAACGGTTAAATTCGAACGTTTCGGTCGTGATCGTAAAAAAGTGAGCGTATATCCTGCGGCACAATAATTGTTAAAAACTCCGGTCATTGACTGGAGTTTTTTTCACTATTTAGGGGCTTTTATACGTGGGATAACGAAGATGCACTCCATCCATATGAAAGAATGTTTGCTGACTTTGCCTCATTTTCTCCTAGACGATCAGAAAAAACAACCTTTCCTCACGTAACTAGTGTTTTTCTAAATGGTCTTCTCTGTTATAATGCAGGGAGACATAGTGATGATAAGACTCCTAAAAGAGAGACCAAACGATTGGGAGTGCGATAATGGAAGAGATACCAAGTAAACAAAATGAGAAAATAACTCACGTTGCATTAACAAACGAATTGATCTCGCTGCTTAGTCGTTCAAGGCATGATTGGATGAATAAATTGCAGCTAATCAAAGGCAACTTAACTTTAGAAAAATATGACCGAGTGTTTGAAATTATAGAAGAAATGGTCATTGAAGCCCAACATGAATCAAAACTCTCAAATTTAAAAATTCCCCAATTGGCCTTTTACTATTTAACATTTAATTGGGAGTCGCATTTTATCACCCTAGAATATGAAGTGCTTGGTGAAACCAGAGATTTATCAGCATATGAATCGCAGCTGCTCATGGTATCGCGGGAGTTGTTTTCGATATTCGATCAGTCAGTTTGCCAAAAAACTGAAAATCATTTAACGGTCACGTTCCAAACGGATCATCTAGAGAAAGATGTCGTGTTATATTTCGATTTCAAGGGGAAATTAACGAGTTTGGATGCGTTAAATGCGTTTCATGACGCAAACTATCCATGTGTGAGTATAACGCAATTTCATGTGACATCTCATGAGTCCATGATTGAGCTTTCTTTGAGGCAAGAATGAGATATGTGTAATGAGAAACGGAGGAAGTTATGTTTGTAGATCAGGTTAAAGTGTATGTTAAAGGCGGTGACGGCGGAAACGGTATGGTGGCGTTCCGTCGAGAAAAATATGTGCCAAAAGGTGGCCCAGCAGGCGGCGACGGCGGACATGGTGCAGATGTGGTATTCGAAGTCGATGAAGGTCTTAGAACGTTAATGGACTTTCGATATAAGCGCCACTTTAAGGCAGATCGCGGCGAGCATGGGATGAGTAAAAACCAGCACGGCCGAAATGCAGAAGAAATGGTGGTCAAAGTCCCGCCAGGTACAGTTGTGACGGATGAAGAGACGAAACAAGTACTGGCTGACTTAACAGAACATGGACAGCGGGCAGTTATTGCAAAAGGTGGACGAGGCGGACGAGGGAATACACGATTCGCTACACCGGCAAATCCTGCACCACAGCTTTCTGAAAATGGTGAACCAGGAAAAGAACGTGAAGTCATTTTAGAATTAAAAGTGCTTGCAGATGTAGGACTCGTTGGTTTTCCAAGTGTCGGAAAGTCAACGCTCTTATCCATTGTCTCGTCAGCTAAACCGAAAATTGCGGATTATCATTTCACAACACTTGTGCCGAATCTAGGGGTTGTCGAGACTGATGATAGCCGAAGCTTTGTGATGGCGGATCTGCCAGGACTGATTGAAGGAGCTCACCAAGGTGTTGGCTTAGGACACCAATTTTTACGTCACATCGAGCGTACACGTGTCATTGTTCACGTCATTGATATGTCTGGACTTGAAGGGCGTGACCCATACGAGGACTACGTGACGATTAATGAAGAGCTTGAGCAATACAATATGAGATTAACAGAGCGTCCGCAAATCATTGTGGCCAACAAAATGGACATGCCAGATGCGGCTGAAAATCTCGCCAAATTTAAAGAAAAATTAACAGATGACCATCAAGTGTTTCCGATTAGTGCGATCACAAGAGAAGGCCTACGTGAACTTCTATTTGAAATCGCTAATCAGCTTGAGCATACACCGGAATTCCCACTTTATAATGAAGAGGAATTATCTGAAAACCGCGTGATGTACACGTTTGATGAGGGAGAAGCACCATTTGAGATCTCAAGAGATTCTGATGGTACGTTTGTACTGACTGGAAAAGCACTTGAGCGTCTCTTTAAGATGACAGATTTCTCAAGAGACGAATCAGTGAAACGATTCTCAAGACAACTACGCGGAATGGGTGTCGATGATGCTCTTCGCGAGCGCGGTGCAAAAGATGGCGATATCATTCGTCTGCTTGAGTTTGAATTCGAATTTATCGATTGATTACAAGGGGGGTCCAGTATATGGGCGCTCCCGTTTTTAAAAGGGGAGAAGACAGGTGAAAGAAGAAACGTTCTATTTGGTAAGAGAGGATGTCCTTCCGGATGCGATGCGAAAAACGCTTGAAGTCAAAAAGCTGCTCGATCGCAAAAAAGCCGATTCTGTCGCCGATGCTGTTCAAAAAGCCGATTTAAGCCGGAGTGCTTTTTACAAATACCGGGATGCTGTTTTTCCGTTTTATACAATGGTTAAGGAGCAGATCATCACATTGTTTTTCCATCTTGAGGATCGGTCTGGTGCCCTGTCAAGGCTACTGCAAATTGTAGCTGACTCTGGATGTAACGTGTTATCCATTCACCAAACCATTCCGCTGCAAGGAAGAGCGAATGTGACCCTATCGATTAGTACGGCTGGCATGGAAGATGATATCAATTCAGTGATGAATCAATTAAGAAAACTTGAATTTGTCGAAAAAGTTGAAATACTAGGTTCTGGGGCATAAAAGGAGAGATCATAGCAGATGAAGCAATTAACTGTAGGTTATTTTGGACCAGAGGCCACATTTACTCATTTGGCCGTATGCTCGTGTTTCCCGTCAGATACGGTTCAGCAGGCATATGCAACGATTCCACAATGTATGGATGCTGTATCAAAGGGAGAAGTTGATTTAGCGGTTGTCCCGCTAGAAAACGCACTGGAAGGCTCTGTGAACTTAACGATTGATTATTTAATTCATGAAGAAGCGCTATCTATCGTTGGGGAAATGACGGCACCGATTCGGCAACATTTGCTCGTTCATCCGTCAAGAGCGGAAAGTTGGGAAGAACTTGATGCCATTCACTCACATCCGCATGCCATTGCACAGTGTCATCAATTTTTGAAAAAACAATTCCCTCGTGCTCCGCATCGACCAGTTGAATCAACTGGATATGCAGCGAAATATATTAGTGAACATCCAGATGAAGCAGTTGGTGCGATTGCGAATGAGATTGCCGCAAAAACATATGGCTTGACGATTGCGAAAAAAGACATTCATGATTATCCGCATAATCATACACGCTTTGTGATTTTACATAAAGAGCCAAAAGCGTCATTCCCGATGAATTCCGGTTTTTCGTCAAAACCAAAAACGACAATCGTTGTGAGTCTACCAAAGGATGACCAATCAGGTGCATTGCATCGTGTATTATCTGCTTTCTCATGGCGAAATCTCAACTTGTCAAAAATTGAATCTCGTCCAACCAAAACAGGGCTCGGGCATTATTTATTTATCATTGATATTGAAAAAGAAATGGATGACGTGCTAGTTCCAGGAGCCATTCAAGAATTAGAGGCGATTGGCTGTAAAGTGAAGTTACTCGGCAGTTATCAAACATATGAATTAACCGACTAAAAAAGTGTCCGCACGGGACACTTTTTTTTTAATCTGTAATCAGAAATCCTGCTTCATCTAACGCTTGTATCGCCTGATCCAGCTGGTGCTGATGATAGGAGGTAAGTGTATGTAAATGAACGCCATCTGTTAATTCTGATAAGTAGGAGGCGCCTGTGTTCGATATTTTATGAACAAAGTCAGCTACTTGTTTGCGTGTACTGACGCGAATGGCCGCAGTGAGCTCACCATAAACAGGGTGTTCAATCATAACATCCTTCACCGTTACACCAAAGTCGACAATGATCCGAAGCTCTTCCTCGGTCCGATGTGGATCATGCTTACAGGCAATGATCTGTTCAATTTCAGTTTCTGGTGCATGCTGTGGTGCCATATAGACATAGCCTTGGCTTGTCGCAATGATGGGTTCGTTTTTTGCTTTTAGCAATGAAACATCCTGTACAATGACTTGTCTGGATACAGCTGCTTTTTTGGCTAAAAAACTTCCGGTCAGTGGTGTATCTGTCTCTTTGAGCCATTGTAAGATGGCATTTCTTCTTTCTTCACCGATAAGTTTCCTTTCTTGCTCCACGTTTTAATCTTCTCCTTTCTTCTCCTTTTGCAAGTCGACAAATGTATGCAAAAGCTGATCGATGTCCTCTTTAGAGGTCATTCGCCCGAATGATATCCGAATGAATTGAAGCGCATCTCGATCTGATAAGTGTAGTGCTTTCACCGCAGGCGAAGGGTGATGATAGCCAGACGCACATGCGCTTCCGGTCGATAAATAAATACCTTGCCTGTTACATGCTAACATTACATATTGTCCTTCAAACCCTTCAAAAAAACAACCAATAATATGAGGCAGTATTTGTCGCACTGCATCGTCATCCAGCGTACGGATAGATAGCTGACGTTCTTTTATTTGCTGAAGAAAATACCGGCGAAGATCACCATCTTGTTGATGTTGCATGTCTACCTGTGAGATTGCCTGTTCACTCGCGGCAATAAAAGCGCCAATACACGGCACGTTCACAGTCCCCGGACGAAAGCCACTTTCCTGTACAGCACCTGTATACACAGGTTTCCAAGGAACTGAGCGGCCCATATATACAGCGCCGGCGCCTTTAGGTGCATATACTTTATGGCTAGAGATGGACAGGGCATCGACGCCGAGATCCTTGATTGACACATGTATCTTCCCAAATGTCTGGACGGCATCTGTATGAAAGAGTATTTGTCGTTTTTTCAAAAGAGGTGCAAGAGTTGCGAGTGGCTGGATGATGCCAGTTTCTGAATTTGCATGCTGGATCGATACAAGCCCCGTTTCAGGTAGCAAGGCTTTTTCAAGAATGTCCGGTGTGATGATGCCCGCTTGATTCGGTTCAATGATGGTGATCTTTACACCATGATGGGCCAGGGAATGAAACGCATAGTGAACAGAAGGATGCTCCATTTTTGTTGTAATCACATGTCGTTTATGTGCTGGTAGTCCATTCATGATGGATTGAATGGCAAGAATATTGGATTCAGTCCCGCCACTAGTAAAATAAATGCCGTCTGGCTCGCCATCTAGAAGGGTAGCGAGTGATTGTCTGCAATAGGTTAATACTTCATTTGCCCTTCCGCCTGCATCGTGAAGGCTATTGGCATTCCCATAGCAATCGTTGCACAGCTGCTCAAACACATGCAAGGCTTCGGAAGAAACGGGTGTAGACGCTGCATAATCTAGATAGACCAACCCATCCATCTCCTGTCTGAAAAATTTTTCTTGTCATGATTGTAATATTGTGTAATGATATGTGTCAAGACAGGTGTAAATGACAGGAGGGACGAATGTGTCATCAATCAAAAAAGTCATTGTGGTCGGATCTGGTATTGCTGCACTATCTTTTGCGAAAACCATCTCTGACAACTGTCAAGTCATCATGATGACAAAAAATAAATTGACTTCGAGTAATTCAGTACTGGCGCAAGGAGGAATCGCTGCTGCTTTTTCAGCCCGAGATTCCATTGAACAGCATGTGTACGACACACTCATTGCTGGTTGTGATCACAATGACAACAGAACTGTACGAGAGATGTTGCAATTGGGAAAAGAGCTTGTCTACCAGCTAATAGAAGAAGGGTGTCCATTTGATTGTGATGATTGGGGAAGACCACATTTAGGGAAAGAAGGAGCCCATGTAACTGAACGAATTCTACATGCAGGTGGAGATCAAACGGGCCAAATTCTTGTCCAATTTCTAAAAAGCCAACTTGGCTCGCATATTCAACTATATGAACATCATCATGTCATCGATCTCATGGTTCAGGATCAAACATGTAGAGGGGTCGTGTATAAAGATCAGAATGGGCAGGTACATACAATGACCGCGGATGCAGTCGTCTTATCAACCGGTGGCTGTGGAGATTTATATGAAACCAATACGAACGATTCATCCGTTACTGGGGACGGTTTGATGATGGCTTACAGAGCTGGCGCACAATTAGTAGATCTCGAATTTGTTCAATTTCATCCCACGCTATTAACCATTGGTGGAAAAGCAATGGGCCTCATTTCAGAAGCAGTGAGAGGAGAAGGGGCGTACTTAGAAGATGAGACAGGCAGACGCATCATGACAGGCGTTCATCCGTTAGAGGATTTAGCCCCGCGAGATATTGTCAGTCGCGTCATGTTTCATGAACAGCAGCTCGGTCATTCCATTTTTCTAAATATTAAAAACGTGCCTCATTTCTCAACTCGTTTTCCTTCTATTAGCGCGAGGTGTCACCAAGCAGGGATCGATGTGGAAAACAACCGGCTACCCGTATCACCTGGTATGCATTTTTTAATGGGGGGAATAAAGGTCAATGTACATGGAGAGACAAACGTTGAATCATTGTTTGCCATTGGTGAAGCCGCTTGTACAGGGCTACATGGTGCCAATCGGCTAGCGAGTAACTCTTTATTGGAAGGTCTTGTTTTAGGCTACAATGCGGCGCAGAGGGTGAATCTTATGGAAAAACAGCATGAAGTATCACCATCACTGCCTTTACAAGAAGTGTGGGCTGTTCCTCGCCTATCAGAGTCGAAACTAAGACGATGGATGACAACTGATGCTGCTATCGTCAGAGATGACAAAGGCTTACAGACATTACTCAAACAATTAGAAAGCGTCTCTATTCAGTTTATAAATGTGAAAGATATCACAAAAAGGCAGATTGAATTAAGTAATCGCTGGTCATTAGCGATCTGTATGACGAAGTCAGCACTGAAGCGTACAGAAAGCAGAGGGGGGCATTATCGAAAGGATTATCCAAATAGAGATGATGCCTTTTGGCGAGGAAAACAGATTGTGCATGAGAAAGGCTGCATGCAAGTGATCAAAAATGAAAGGATCGGTGCCAATTGGAACGTTTACAGCTGAAACAAATGCTCACCTATTTTTTGAAAGAAGATATCGGCTATGGAGATGTGTCAGCAGATGCCATTTTTGTGCATGAGAAAGGATCTGCTACCATCATTGCGAAACAATCAGGCGTATTGGCTGGATCACAGGTGATTGAAATGGGTTACCACCTATTGAATGAACAAATAGAGATAGAGCTATTTTTCCGTGATGGGGACTGGATCCAATCAGGAGAAAAGTTGGCTCGATTGTCAGGACCAGTGAATGATTTGTTAAAAGGAGAACGGGTCATCCTTAATATTTTACAACGGATGTCAGGCATCGCGACCTTAACGAATGAAGCCGTGAAAAGACTAGCTGATCCGTCCATCACCATTTGTGATACGAGAAAAACCACGCCTGGCTTGAGAATGTTAGAGAAATATGCCGTTCGGGTAGGTGGCGGAAAGAATCACCGGTTTGGTTTATCAGATGGTGTCATGATGAAAGATAACCATATTGCTGCATGTGGTTCCATTCGGGAAGCGGTAAAAAAGGCTCGTGCCTATGTGGGGCATATGGTCAAAATCGAAGTGGAAATTGAAACAGAAGAACAGCTCAAGGAAGCCATTGAAGCAAAAGCGGATGTCATTATGTTTGATAACTGTACCCCTGATGAGGTCAAGCGTTTTAGACAAATGACCCCTGACACGATCTTGACTGAGGCATCAGGTGGAATCACGTTAGACACATTGCCGAATTATCGACATACAGGTGTAGATCTGATTTCTCTTGGCTTTCTTACACACTCTGCACCGTCATTTGATTTTAGTATGAATATGGAATGGAGCCGAAAAGGGGGAAATGGATATGTCCATGCTTGACTTATTAGCAAAGCAACATGCATCCATGATGCCAGAAGAATATAAACATCGCTCTTATGATGAAATGAAGCAGCGTGTGTTAGAGATAAAGCGAGCATTTGGGTCAAGGTTATTTATACCGGGACATCATTATCAAAAGGATGAAGTGATTCAGTTTGCGGATGCAACAGGAGATTCCTTGCAGCTTGCACAAATAGCGGCAGATAATCAGGAGGCAGAATACATTGTGTTTTGTGGTGTTCACTTTATGGCGGAAACGGCAGATATGCTCTCTGGAAAGAATCAACATGTACTCCTCCCAGATATGAGAGCGGGTTGTTCCATGGCAGACATGGCCAATATGAAACAGACAGATATAGCATGGGAACAATTGACGCATTTATTTGGTGAGACAATCGTACCACTCACGTATGTCAATTCAACAGCTGATATTAAAGCGTTTGTTGGCAAACATGGGGGAGCAACCGTCACCTCTTCAAATGCAAAAAAAGTATTGGAATGGGCTTTCACACAAAAAGACAGGATCTTGTTTCTTCCTGATCAGCATTTAGGACGTAATACCGCTTTTGAATTAGGAATCCCGTTAGAACAAATGGCTGTGTGGGATCAAATAGAAGAGAAGCTTATCACCGATCAGCCGATTGATGACATCAAGGTAATCTTATGGAAAGGTCACTGTTCGGTTCATGAGAAATTCACCGTCAAAAATATAGAAGAAATCAGAAAGAGAGACCGTGACATTCAAATTCTTGTTCATCCTGAATGCACTCATGAGGTAGTCAGGGCATCAGATTTAGCAGGGTCCACTAAATTTATTATCGATACCATCAACCAAGCACCTGCTAAAAGCAAGTGGGCAATCGGAACAGAAATGAATTTAGTCAAACGACTGATAGATGGGCATCCAGACAAACACATTGAATCCCTGAATCCAGATATGTGCCCATGCTTGACCATGAACCGCATTGATTTACCTCACTTACTTTGGTCATTAGAAAGCATTGAGAAGGGTGAGCCAGTCGGTTTCATTAAAGTCGATGAAGACACGAGGAAAGACGCACTACTTGCATTAAATAAAATGCTGACCATCAAATGATGACCCATTCCCTCCTAGCAGAAACCAAGTTTTTATCATATCACCTTGTCAATATGCATAAATTTAAGTTGAAACATATTGTACTTCTGACATAACCGCTACGTTCACGTTTTGCATAGGAGGGGAAAACGTTGAAAATTCATATTGTGCAAAAAGGAGACTCCCTTTGGAAAATATCGAAGAAATACGGGGTCGACTTTCAAGAATTGAAAAAACTAAATTCGCAACTGAGTAATCCAGATTTAATCATGCCCGGCATGAAAATCAAAATTCCATCAAGCGGTGTACCTGTGAAAACAGAGCATCAGAAAGAAAAACAAATGGCAAAGCCGAAAGAACATCCGTATGCAAAAGAAAAGCCAAAGGATGTCGTGCAAGTACAAGATACGAAACCTAAGGAAAAGCCGAATGAGCCTGTACCCTATGTCCCACCAGTCCCTAAGATCGAACAGCCAGTTTTCCCGCAAGTCGATGTGAACTATTATCAGACCAATCTCTACCAACCATTCACACCACCTCCCAAAAAAGAACATCAAGAGAAAAAAGAACATGTTCTTGAAAAGAAAGACCATGTCCATCATGAGAAAAAAGATCACAAAGACCATGTCCATCATGAACACAAGGATCATCTGAAAGATGAGATGGCGAAGGGGTATGACCCGTTTATTCATATCCCGCATCAAAAAGAGGAGGGAAAAGATATGGAACACGAAAACTACCCAAATCTCCCTAACTTTCCACAAATGCCGAATGTAGGTGGTGCGGCAGTCGGGGGGATGGCTGAAAATAAAGAACATCATCCGCATCACCATGCAGAGGCGTATGATCCGTACTATGGGTATGGTCCTTACATGCCGATGATGTATCCACAGCAACTGGTGCCTATATCTCCTATTTTACCTGGCTCAGGCCTTTGTTATCCGATGCAACCGTATTATCACCATCATATGATGCCATATCCTTATCCTGCACAGCCGGTTTATCCAACAGCACCAGCTTATTACGGTGAAAATCCTATGCACCATGCCAATGACGCGCATCACTGGCACCATATGCATCCAAATGCGAACGCAAATGCCAATGTAAATGCCAATGTGAACGCATATGCCAATGCAAACCAAGGCTTTTATCCAAACGTTTCAAATGAAGCATATGGAAAGGAAGATTGCGGGTGTGATGATGGCATGAAGCATCATCAGCAGGCATGGCCTGGACAATTTCCGAGCCCTGTCCCTTATGGACAAATGGGAGCCTTTCCGGCACAGCCTTACATGCAGCCATATCCACAACAATCGGTGTTCGCAAGACCAGAAGAAAATGAAGAAGAATAATGACAAAAGGGACGATCTCATCGTTCCTTTTTTTGTTTATAAATAACAGCTTGTTTTTCCCCTATATTGTACATGCTATAAGAGAGCCTGTTTCGCGCTCATGAGATTGAATTCGTACAGGGGGTTTTTCGTTTGAGACAAAAATGGCAAAAAGTGTTCGTATTATTGCTTCTACCCGTTGGATTAACGGCTTGTGGTGCAAATGACAATGCGGGTGTAAATACACGTTATAATCAATCAGGTCAGCCGGTTGGTTATCATTCAAATCAACAGGCGACAGACAACAATAATCAAGACCATCAAGGCCCTGTTTCGGAGCTAATGGATGGAATGGATGGGAACAACAGAAACAACAGAAACAACGGAAACAACGGAAACAACGGAAACAACGACATAACAAATGTGTCTGATCGTAATGGAGATCAAGGCAGAATGCCACTTGCTGGTGGAGATGGACGTTATAGTCATGGAGATATGAATTATCATGATCAAATGGCGTTCACTGGTTATGACAAACAAGAGAACGTGCAGCGATCACGCAAAATTGCAAACCGTGTGAATAAAATGAACCATGTGACAGACTCACAGGTCATGGTGACTGATGAGAATGTGTATATCGCCATTAAATCAGATGGGCGTTTTACATCCGAGGGAAGATCACAATTAGAAGAAGCTGTGAAGCGTTATGCAGATGGACGAGCAGTCCAAGTGTTTGAAGACGAGGGAGCATTTACACGTTTTCGAGATATGAGAAAAACACAATTTGAAACAGGTCAAACTGGCATGACCCGATAGTTGATGAAAGGGCTAAAGTGAAGGAAAACTTTAGCCCTTTCTTTGATTAAAATATGACGGATATCCTCCATATAATTAAACCGATTCCTATTAGTAAAGCAATGCACCTTTCATTTCGAATCGACCAACCTTTCTCATTTATGGCTGCCAATTACAAAACTCCTGAAATCACCTTTCTTAAAAGATAGAAAACAGTTCTTAGTGCTACAAAAAAGAGGTCTACAATGGGGATAAAAGCATCTGTGATAAAATACAACATGGATTGATTTTTTTTAGGTGATCTACGTTCTTTCTTTTGATTCATGAAGAAACACTCCTTTCCATCAATATAACGAATGACGATAAGAGAAAGATTCCTTTTGAGTGAATTTAAACAAAATTTAAACTTCTCGGTTTAAAAGAAAAGAAGGAGGGGAAACGATTTAAATAGAGAATGAATGAGATGAGCTAATTGAATTCATTAGCGAACAAGTGAGAGTGGAAGGTGATCTTATGATGAAAGTATTTAAACTAACTTTTCATATGAACAATGGGGAAGTGCTGACGTTCGAGTTGAGACGTCCAGCGACCTACGATGTGTATAAAAAAATTGAAGATGCCAATCATTGGTTCAAGCTCAACAACGACATCATCAATTTATTGAACGTCAATAGCATTCATATCGAAACAGAAGATTAACATGAGAAAAGCCGCTTCCCACGAAGCGGCTTTTGGTTATGCAGAGAAATCATTTCGATTTTTTAACTGATCACGAGAAAGCCAGTTTTTTTTATACAAATATGCAATCACTTCAAGCCACAAACGGGGCGCTTTTTTTGGGAAATAAGGTTTTTGATAATAAGTGTAAGCGGCTTTTAAATCATCCCATTGATGACACATTTTTGATTGGGTAAAGCGAGCGACATCAATGACCCGGACACGGCCGTCTTTCGTTAAGATCAAATTGCGTAAATGAATATCTGATGGGTTTAACCCTTTATCACGTGCTTCTTCTAATGCTTCATCTACCTGTTCAATCATTTGCTTTTTAATTGGTATGCCTTTCGTCAGACACTCGTAAAATGTGTAGCCTTGAATATATTCCATTAAAATATACTGATCTCCAGACTCATAAATCTCTGGGTAGTATGTGGAGCCAGAAAGTTTTTCATATATGGCCGCCTCTTTGCGGGCAATTTTCTCAAAAGAAGGAAAAAAAACTTTTAACGCCATTTTTTGTCCATCTTTTTGATAAGTGAATACATAGGCACTTCTTCCTTTGCCGCATAGCTCAAGCTGGGCCGGTTTATAGGCAAGCTTATGATAACGTTTGTTTTCATGATACTGAATCGATTCGGCTAATTTCTTAACATCTGACATGGACTTCACCTTCTTTGGTATCAGTTTATGCGGCTAAAAAACGAATGATGAAAAAACAATCACATTCGGAAAAGTGATTCTTTGGTAACAAACATAACATTTACAAAAGAAGTATACAACGAATGACACTTGAAAATGCCACAACAGTGGATTTGGTTAATGTTTAGAAAAATGGGTCAAACTACATATGACATCCATCGATCTCATTTTCTGAAGAGGTGTAAACATTGAAGATAAAATGGTTCATTGTAGGACTCATCATGACGAGTGTGCTTTGTTTCGCACCAAATATGGAAGGGAAGGAACACTTGCAAAAGCAGTCAAGGACGATCACCGTTCAGCTAGAAAAAGTCTACCTAGATGGAGATGTGTCAATTGAAAGACACCAGTCATCAATCGAAAATAAACAAACATTTTGGGCGCAATATAAAGGCTGGACGTTGGTAGAGCAACGAGAGGATTTTGCCCTTTTTCGAAAGCAAATCGATGATATCTCTCCATTAAGTAAAGCGAATGGATTCATTGGATTATCAGAGGATGGGGTCATTTCTACGTTTCACGGGAGACCTGACGGCTGGGCGGAGCCTATTCATCTCTTTTTTCAAATTGATACGTCTCGTTTAGAAAGTCATGTCGAGGAGCAGCTTCAAAATGGCATTCCATTTCGAACAAAAGATGAACTAGAGCATGTGCTTGAGGTGATGAAGCCATATCGGAATCAAATCTCATTTTAGAACGTGTAAACAGCTTGTTGGTGTAAAAACCGCAGGCTGTTTTTCATGGACAAGTGGTAAAAATAGACTGAGCGAACGTATGTTAACTTTTATTGCAGTTTTCTCTTCGATTTATGTTACAATGGAGAACAGTCAAAGAGGTGAAAACGGTGATAGAGTTTGTGAAAGGGACCATTGATTATGTGTGTCCACAATATATTGTCATTGAAAACGGTGGAGTAGGATATCAAGTATTTACCCCAAACCCGTTTGTCTATCAAGTGAAAAAACAAGAAACCATTTATACGTACCATTACATAAAGGAAGATGCGTTTTCATTATATGGATTTTCAACGAGAGAAGAAAAAGCGCTCTTCACAAAACTGTTAAATGTCACAGGGATTGGGCCAAAGGGTGCATTAGCCATTCTTGCTTCTGGTGACCCTGGAGCGGTGATTTCTGCGATAGAACGTGAGGATGAAGCTTTCCTCATTAAGTTCCCAGGAGTTGGGAAGAAAACAGCGCGTCAAATCATACTTGATCTTAAAGGGAAACTTGCGGATGTCGTGCCAGAAATGGTCGGCAACTTATTTAACCATGAGGATCATATTCAAACCGAAACGGAACAAACCGCACTCGATGAAGCACTTGAAGCTTTAAGAGTTCTCGGATATGCCGATCGTGAGATTAAAAAGGTCCTTCCATTATTAAAAGATGAGAAGAATTTGACGACGGATCAATACGTCAAAATAGCTTTACAAAAAATGTTGAAATAGGGTGATGTCTCGTGGATGAACGGCTCGTCTCAACTGAAGCAGACAACCATGAATCAGCCATTGAGCAAAGTCTGCGGCCACAGATGCTTAGCCAATATATTGGTCAGCAAAAAGTAAAGGATAACCTCAGTGTGTTTATTGAGGCCGCCCGAATGAGGCAAGAAACATTAGATCACGTCCTATTATATGGACCACCTGGACTAGGGAAAACAACGCTTGCATCAATTATTGCAAACGAAATGAATGTGCAGCTGCGTACAACGTCAGGGCCTGCTATCGAGCGACCTGGAGATTTGGCGGCCATTTTAACATCTCTAGAGCCTGGTGATGTTCTTTTCATTGATGAAATCCACCGGTTGCAGCGTTCTATCGAAGAAGTGTTGTATCCAGCGATGGAGGACTTCTGTCTAGATATTGTCATTGGTAAAGGGGACACAGCACGATCTGTTCGTCTTGATTTACCGCCGTTTACACTAGTTGGTGCCACGACACGTGTTGGACTTTTAACCGCACCGCTTCGTGATAGGTTTGGGGTTCATGCCAGATTGGAATACTATGAACAAAGCGATTTGGCTCATATTGTGGCAAGAACAGCAGAACTGTTTGATATTGGAATTGATCTTCGTTCAGCGGAAGAGATTGCAAGACGTGCGCGCGGAACACCGAGGATAGCCAATCGATTGCTCAGAAGAGTGAGAGATTTTGCCCAAGTGCTTGGCAATCATGTGATCACACAAGACATTGCACAAGACGCACTTGAGCGCCTACAAGTCGACAGGCTCGGTTTAGACCATATCGATCACAAACTGCTATTAAGTATGATTGAAAAATTCAGAGGCGGTCCAGTTGGGCTTGATACGATATCTGCCACAATAGGAGAAGAATCACATACGATTGAAGATGTGTACGAACCGTATTTACTTCAAATTGGGTTCTTGCAAAGAACGCCAAGAGGACGGATTGTCACAAGAGAAGCGTATGAACATTTTCATTTGGAGGGTCCGATTCGTGACTGAATTTCCTAAAATATTGATGATTTTAGGTGGCGTGCTCTTTGCCGCAGGTCTTATCTTTCAATTGGTTGGTAAGCTTCCAGGAGATATATTTGTGAAAAAGGGAAATGTTACGTTCTTTTTTCCCGTCATTACTTGTATTGTGATAAGCATTGTTTTAACCATTCTATTGAATATCTTCGGACGGTTGAAATAACGTGAACTAGTTAACTACAGAATAGGTGAAGGAAATGAAGTTAGAACTATTTGATTTTGATTTACCAGAAAAATTGATAGCACAAGTCCCGCTTGAAAAACGAGATGCATCAAGACTGATGATATTAGATAAAGAGACTGGTGCGATCACACACGATACGTTTTCTCAGATTACAGATTATTTTCAGAAGGGTGATTGTCTCGTTTTAAACAATACACGTGTCCTCCCTGCACGTTTGTTTGGAGTAAAAGAAGAGACAGGAGCAAAGGTTGAACTTCTACTTCTGAAACAAGAAGAAGGAGACACATGGGAGACGCTCGTTAAACCAGCGAAACGGATGAAAAAAGGAACGGTCATTACGTTTGGTGATGGACGATTAAAAGCAGTGTGTACAGAGGAACTGGAACATGGCGGAAGGAAGGTCGAGTTTCAGTATACTGGTATTTTTTATGAAGTGCTTGAATCACTTGGAGAGATGCCGCTGCCTCCTTATATCAAAGAACAGCTTGATGATCGGGAGCGCTATCAAACTGTCTATTCGAAAGAAGTGGGCTCTGCTGCTGCACCTACTGCTGGTCTTCACTTCACAACCGCATTGCTTGAGGCGTTAAAAGCGAAGGGTGTTCATATTGCCTTTATTACGTTGCACGTGGGCCTTGGTACATTTCGACCTGTCAGTGCTGAACAAATTGAAGAGCATGAAATGCACGCAGAGTTTTACGAAATGAGCGAGGAAACCGCTGAAGAACTCAACCGCATTCGCGCAGCTGGTGGCCGAATTGTTTCGGTAGGGACGACTTCGACAAGGACTCTTGAAACGATCGCAAGTGAACACGACGGTAAGTTCAAAGCATCAAGCGGCTGGACGTCTATCTTTATTTATCCTGGTTACACGTTTAAAGCCATTGATGGAATGATCACGAATTTCCATTTGCCGAAATCCTCCCTTATCATGCTCGTTAGCGCACTAGCCGGACGAGAGCACGTGCTTCATGCATACAATGAGGCCGTAAAAGAGGAATACAGATTCTTCAGCTTTGGCGATGCCATGCTGATTCAATAACATCAACCAACATAGACAGGAGGGCTCATTTTTGTCGCAATTACCGATACGTTATGAGTTCATTAAATCATGCAAACAAACAGGTGCACGCCTTGGCCGTGTTCATACACCGCACGGCTCTTTTGAAACACCTGTATTTATGCCTGTAGGGACACTGGCTACAGTGAAAACAATGGCGCCTGAAGAGCTAAAAGCGATGGAAGCAGGCATTATCTTAAGTAATACGTACCACCTGTGGCTCCGTCCGGGACATGACATTATCAAAGAAGCAGGCGGTCTTCACAAATTCATGAACTGGGATCGAGCGATTCTGACTGATTCAGGCGGATTCCAAGTGTTTTCTCTTAGTGAATTTAGAAAGATTGAAGAAGAGGGCGTTCACTTCCATAATCATTTGAACGGGGATAAGCTGTTTCTTTCACCTGAAAAGGCAATGGAGATACAAAATGCGCTCGGATCTGATATCATGATGGCGTTTGACGAATGTCCTCCATATCCTGCAGAGTACGATTACATGAAGCGGTCTGTTGAGCGGACAAGCAGATGGGCAGAACGCTGTTTAACAGCACATCAGCGCCCAGAAGACCAAGGACTGTTTGGGATTGTTCAAGGAGGAGAGTATGAGGAACTTCGTAAACAAAGTGCAAAGGACCTCATCTCACTAGATTTCCCTGGATATGCAATCGGTGGATTATCCGTTGGGGAACCAAAGGATGTCATGAACCGTGTGCTAGAATTCACCACCCCATTATTGCCGGCAGATAAGCCAAGATACTTAATGGGAGTTGGATCACCAGATTCATTAATTGACGGGGCGATCCGTGGTGTAGATATGTTTGATTGTGTCCTTCCAACAAGAATTGCAAGGAACGGAACGTTAATGACAAGTGAAGGACGTCTTGTCGTCAAGAATGCAAAATATGAGCGTGATTTCAGACCAATTGATGAAAATTGTGACTGTTACACATGTAAAAATTACACACGCGCATATATTAGACATTTAATCCGCACAAACGAAACGTTCGGAATACGATTAACAACTTATCATAACCTTCATTTTCTGTTAAAATTAATGGAGCAAGTGAGAGAAGCTATCCGTGAGGATCGTTTAGGTGATTTCAAAGAAGAGTTTTTTGAGCGCTATGGTTTTAACAAACCGAATGCGAAAAACTTTTAACGCATAAACGAAAGGCTTTACAATCCATTAGAAAGGGGTGAGATAGAATGGATGGTAGTTTAGGTTCAATCCTGATGATTGTTGTCATGTTTGCTGTGCTTTACTTCTTGTTAATACGTCCACAGCAAAAGCAACAAAAAGCTGTGCGTGAAATGCAACAATCATTATCAAAAGGCGATAAAATCGTGACAATCGGTGGTTTACATGGTGAAATCGACTCAATTGATGAATCAAAAGTGGTCATCAAAACAAGCGAAAACAACCGTTTAACTTTTGACCGTCGTGCTATTAGAGAATTAGCTGATAAAGGCTAATCCTTCAATACATAGCCATAAAAAAAGAGCGATGTAAACCGCTCTTTTTTTATTTGCCTCGAAGATTGACACCGATCATTCCGCCCAGCATACAAATGCCTAAAAAGGCGGCATGATAGATGAATTGTTCCGGTGAGAAGGTTTCCCCAAACCCTAAATATTGGAACAAAAAGACAGTGAGTGAAAAAATAAATGACGTCATGGCACCAATGAGCCAGCCCCGTTCTCGTGCTTTTCCTCCCGAAATGATTCCCCCTAAAAACAGGGCAACAAAGGACAATATCATGATGAACCATTGAAACGATGATTCCTGCATGTTTGTAAAGGTAAGCATGAGGGATACAAGTAAGCTTGTGATAATCATGACGACAAAAATGGCAATCAAGCCGGATAATATGCCTTTTCCAATTTGTTTTGTTTCCTGCATGTGATTCGTCTCCTCTCCAATTAGACCGAAGCTTGTCTTTTACTAAAATGTATTCACTTGAAAGGGAAAATAGACATGTTTCTCTTCATAAAAACAGCGGCTTTCTTTTCTACATAAATAAAGGGTTTTGACACAAGCTATGGTGGAAGAAGGAGGAGGCAAATCACATGCAGGACATCTTAATCATCTCAATGAGAACGATCATTTTATATTTTCTCATTTGGTTTATCTTTCGCTTAATGGGCAAAAGGGAGATTGGTGAACTAAGTATTTTAGATCTTGTTATTTTTATGATGATCGCTGAAATTGCGGTGCTCGCCATTGAGGAAGTAGAGGATCATATGCTACATACAGTATGGCCGATCCTGCTATTAACCATCATCCAAATCACACTTGCTTACCTCTCTTTAAAATTTCAAGGTATTCGTCGTTTTCTGGACGGCAAACCGACGCTCATCATCATTAACGGAAAAATTGATGAGGGGGCAATGCGAAAGCAGCGGTATAACTTTGACGATTTGCTCATTCAATTACGAGAAAATAATATAGATAGCATTCAGGATGTCTCCTATGCGATATTAGAACCATCAGGCAAGCTCGCCGTAGTAGAAAAAGAAAACAAACGCACACATGCGGCACTTGAATTGCCATTGATTGCGGATGGTGTCGTGCAACATGACCATCTTCAACAAATTAATCGACATGAACAATGGCTAAAAGATGAGCTTGCCAAAAGAGGATATCACGAGCTTGATCAAATCTCCTATTGTAGCTTTGATCAAAAGACCTTTTACATTGATATGAAAGATGAGGTTATAAAAAAAAGATGAGCTACAGCCACTTTCCAACAAGCGGGATACGGCGTAGCTCTTCTTGTTTAATCAGACCAAGACAGATTAATAGAACAACATATAACAGGCATGTCACCACAATGTGTAATACAAGCTCTGCAGGTGCAGCAAAGAAGCCGCTCACTTCGTGCTTCATCCATAAACTAACAGCACCAGTGCTTAATATAACAAGAATGCAGATGCCATATTCTTTTATCGGTAAGTGGATCGGAAGGACTTTTCCAACAGTTGCCGCATGAAGCAATGTGACAAGGACGATACCAATTAATATCGCTAGTGCCGCACCCATAATGCCAAAGCTTGGCTGAGACGCAAGGGCGAAAATCATTCCTGTTTTCACAACGGCGCCTATTAAACTATTGGTCATCGCTGCACCTGCTAAATTCAATGCTTGAAGGACTGCTTGAAGTGGTCCCTGAAAATAGTAAAGAAGAAAAAACGGTGCCATAAACTTTACATAAATGGCTGCGTGTGATGAACCATACATCAATAACGTTAAGTTCTCCGCATAAACAAACAGAATGACGCATGAAATACCTCCGCTTAGTAAACAAAGGCGCATCGCCTGCTTTAGCCGGTATTCCACTGTTTTCCGTTTGTTTTGTTCCATCCCTTCACTGATCGCTGGGACGAGAGCTGTTGAAAGAGAATAAGTAATAAAGCTAGGAAGGGTCAAAAGGGTAAGAGCAAGGCCTGTCAATTCCCCGTATTGTCTCGTTGCTTCAACAGCCGCATAACCTGCAATGGCAAGGCTCTGCGCCACGACAATGGGTTCTAAAAACCATGAAATATTCCCGATGAACCGGCTACCTGTTGTCGGCAAGGCAATTTTCATCAACTGATGAAATGTATCCTTCCCATGATGAATCGCTTGGAAAAATCGTTTACGAATCCGAATGGTCTTTTTATGACGAAAGGCGATCAATAGGTAAGCAAGTGAGATCATTTCGCCAATGACGGATGAAATCATTGCACCAGCTGCCGCATACTCGATCCCATATGGAAGAAATGCCGTTGTGCAGATCGCCACAAGTGAGATTCTAGCGACCTGTTCCAGTACTTGTGACATCGCAAGAGGACTCATCTGTTGTCGTCCTTGGAAATAACCTCTCAACACACTAGAAATGGCGATGATCGGTACAACTGGCGTAATGGCAAGCAGTGGATACACCGTTCTAGCGTCTGTCAGCATATGTTGCGCCATATATGGCGCAAATAATAAAAAGAGTGGTGTGAAAATAAGGCTGAGCGTTCCTGTTATCGCTAGTGACATGACGAGGATTCGTTTCGTTTTCTGCTTATCACCACGCGCTTCTGCTTCTGCCACTAGTTTGCTGATGGCGACAGGTAATCCGAATTGAGTGAGTGTCACAGCAAGGAAAAAGGTAGGTGCAGCCATCATGTAAAGTCCGACCCCTTCTTCGCCAATGAACCTCGCAATGACAATTCGGTTCACAAAACCTAAAATTCGTGTGATAAAACCGGCTAAAATTAAAATAATCGTTCCTTTTAAAAACGTTTGCTTCGTCAAATCACAGATCACCTACCTTCTCAAACGACATAGAATCATATACAATAAGATATGCGTGTATATCGTCCAAGCATGACAAGTCTCTCGATAAAAAACTGAAAAGGGGGCGCGACACTTTGGAACAACATCCGGCGACAATTTACAAAGACCATTTAAAGCCTTTTCTGTTCAGTAAACTTGAAGAATTCATCATTTTGGGATATAAAGATGTAGATTTAGAGGAATTATGGTCATACTTAGAGAATAAGAAATGGAAGAAAAAACAAGAGTATCCAATTCATGAAATGGTGACAGATATTTTATCGGTAAAAATTGGCGAATTTATGAACTATGCAACTGTTCAATCGTTTAAAACGTCTGCTTATTTGGACAGTGAAGATGGCCAGAATATGCTAGATGAACTGCTCAAATAAGCCATCTTAATGGATTCAGGTGTTTAAGGAGGAAATACATAATGAAAAAAGGACGCATACTTGCGTTTTTCTTAGTGGTTCTGTTAATCGGAACTGGTGTGGGCTATTTAACAAAGCCTGTTGCGAATAATATTACGCTAGGACTTGATCTACAAGGTGGATTTGAAGTTCTATATGATGTACACTCGGTAGAAAAAGATGACAAGATTACAAATGGTGTTCTTGTCAGTACAGTAGAGGCATTAAACCGAAGAGCGAACGTGCTCGGTGTAAGTGAGCCCAATATTTCGATTGAGGGGAACAACCGAATCCGTGTTCAGCTTGCGGGAGTAAAAGACCAAAACAGGGCGAGGGAAATCCTTTCAACGGAAGCGCAGCTCTCTTTTAGAGACACAAATGACAAAGAGCTTTTGAACGGTACAGACCTTGTTGAAAATGGTGCAAAGCAAACATTCAACCAAACAAACGAACCGATTGTCACAGTAAAGCTCAAAGATGCGAAAAAATTTGGTAATGTGACAAGACAAGTAGCGGGCATGGCTCCGAATAACCAACTTGTCATTTGGCTCGATTTTAACAAAGGAGATTCCTTTAAAAAAGAAGTCGCAAAGCCGAATCCTAAGTACGTGTCAGCACCAAATGTCAATCAAGAGATTAACAGCAGTGACGTGCAAATTGAAGGAAGCTTTACGATTCAAGAGGCCAAAGACCTTGCAAGCATTTTAAATGCGGGGGCATTACCAGTTAAATTAACTGAAAAATATTCAACGTCTGTCAGTGCACAATTTGGTGAACAGGCACTGAATGAAACCGTGTTTGCAGGGATTGTAGGTATTGCCATTATCTTCTTATTCATGCTGTTTTATTACAGATTACCTGGTGTCATTGCGGTTATCACGCTCTCAGCATACATCTATATTACGTTGCAGGTGTTTGAGTGGATGGGTGCGGTGATGACACTGCCTGGTATTGCGGCACTTATTCTCGGTGTTGGGATGGCTGTCGACGCCAATATTATCACGTATGAGCGGATCAAAGAAGAACTCAAGCTCGGTAAATCTGTCCGTTCTGCATTTAGATCAGGGAACCGCAGATCATTTGCGACCATCTTTGATGCGAACTTAACAAGTATTATTGCAGGGGGCGTTCTCTTCTTCTTCGGGACAAGCTCTGTCAAAGGATTTGCAACGATGCTGATCCTCTCAATTTTAACAAGCTTTATCACAGCTGTATTCTTATCAAGATTCCTACTTGGACTTCTTGTTGAAAGTCGTTCTCTTGACCGCAAAAAAGGCTGGTTTGGTGTTCGTAAAAAAGACATCATGAATATTCATGAAACGACAGAAGTCACCGAACCTAAAACACCATTTGATAAATGGGATTTTGTGAGCAAACGGAAAGGGTTTATGATTTTCTCAGTGGCAGTGACCATTGCTGGAATCATCGTGCTTTCTATTTTCAAGCTCAATGCAGGCATTGACTTTGCAAGTGGAACAAGGATTGATATCCAAAGCGATCAAAAGCTGACAACAGAGCAAGTAGAGCAAGACTTTAAGAAGCTAGGACTTGAGGCAGACAGTGTTGTCTTATCTGGTCAAAAGGAAAATCAAGCAGCCGCTCGATTTGTCGGTGTCCCGAATAAAGAAAAAATCGCTGAAGTGAAGGATTACTTCAAAGATAAATATGGCACTGAGCCTAACGTAAGTACAGTTTCTCCGACTGTTGGAAAGGAACTGGCTCGTAATGCAATATATGCTCTCATCATTGCTTCAATCGGAATTGTATTGTATGTATCTGTCCGATTTGAATATAAAATGGCGATTGCGACCATTATCTCTCTCTTATACGACGCATTCTTTATTGTGGCTATCTTTAGTGTGACGCGTCTAGAGATTGATGTGACTTTCATTGCAGCGGTACTTACGATCGTCGGATACTCGATCAATGACACGATTGTGACATTCGATAGGGTCCGTGAACAAATGAAAAAACGTAAACCGAAAACGTTTGAAGACCTCTCGTATATTGTGAACTTAAGCTTACAGCAAACCTTTACGAGATCTGTCAACACAGTGCTTACCGTACTAGTTGTCGTGGTAGCATTGCTCATTTTCGGTTCTGCATCCATTACAAACTTCTCCATCGCCTTACTTGTCGGATTATTAACAGGGGTATACTCTTCCCTTTATATTGCGGCGCAAATTTGGCTGATGTGGAAAGGCCGTGAACTGAAAAAGCCGGCTAAAGTAGACGTAGAACAAGATATTTAATCAGAAAGACTGCCATACGTGGCAGTCTTTTTTTATTTACACAAGCGAATAGGGGATGATTTGTTTAGAAAGGATACGAATGAGGGAACAATAATAGAAAAAGATTGGGGGACATGTAGATGAATAAACAACAATGGACCATTATATTCGCATTTATTTTTGTCTTAATTGTTTCAGTGTTTGCCGTCATCAATGTAAGGCCTGTACAAGTAGATTATTTATTTGGAACGGCGGAGTGGCCGCTGATTCTGGTCATTATTGGCTCTGTACTAATGGGTGGACTGATTGTCGCTTTTGCAGGGATCTTCCAAATCGTGAAGCTCAAGCGAGAACTAAAAGTATTAAAGGCGGAGCGTGCAGCCGCTACACCTGCACCTGCTTCTTATGCTAAAAAGCCCTACAAAGCGATAGAAAAGAAATCAAACGTCACACCGCTAAATGACCCATCAGTGCTTTCGAAACAGAAGGGAAAATCAACTTCCAGCAAAAAATCATAAAATAAAATTTGAAACCCCTCGATCCACTCTAGTATAATAGTGTGGTTGAGGGGTGAATGTATGTTATTATCCAAAATGCGCTGGGAATATGAACATCCAAGCGATGAAAAAGTAAAATCACTCTCTGAAAATCTGAATATTTCAATGCTGACTGCATCGCTTCTTGTCAAAAGAGGGCTCGAGGAAGTAGAGGAAGCGAGGTCTTTTTTATTTGATCAAAAAACGGAGGTCTATGACCCGTTCTTATTAAAAGGCATGAAAGAAGCAGTAGAGCGCATCAACAAAGCGATCGAACAGCAGGAATCGATTGTGATCTTCGGAGACTATGATGCGGATGGTGTGACAAGTACGTCTGTACTTTTACATACATTAAAAGAACGATCTGCAAAAGTAGATTTTTATATTCCCGATCGATTTAAGGAAGGCTATGGGCCTAACGAACAGGCTTTTCGATATATAAAGGAGCAAGGGGCATCGCTTGTCATCACTGTTGATACGGGGATTGCTGCTGTTAATGAAGCTCGTATTGCAAAAGAAATTGGGCTAGACCTGATTATCACAGATCACCACGAACCAAGTGAGGAGCTACCTGAAGCTCTTGCCATCGTGCATCCTAAACAACCGGGCTGCCACTATCCGTTTAAAGAACTAGCCGGTGTTGGTGTGGCTTTTAAGCTAGCGCATGCTTTGCTTGATGAGCTACCTGTTCAGCTTTTAGATTTAGTAGCGATTGGTACAATTGCGGATCTTGTTCCGCTTCATGATGAAAATAGATGGCTCGCCAAAAAAGGACTCAAACAGCTTCGACAGTCGAACAGACTGGGATTAAAAGCCTTAATGAAAGAAGTTGGTGCTTCTCTGGAAGAAGCAGATGAGGATACAATTGGTTTTCAAATTGCGCCTAGACTGAATGCAGTAGGACGAATTGAACAAGCAGACCCAGCGGTACATCTTTTAATGACAGAAGATCAAGACGAAGCAGAGGAACTCGCTCAATTTGTACAAGAAATAAACAAAGAACGGCAAAAAATTGTCAGTACCATCACTGAAGAAGCCATCAAAATGGTTGAAGCAGATGACGATGACCAGTCTGCAATTGTTGTCGCCAAGGCTGGATGGAATCCTGGTGTTGTAGGGATTGTTGCCTCTAAATTGACGGATACATTTTCTCGTCCGGCGATTGTGCTTGGGATAGATGAAGAAACGCAAATGGCGAAAGGTTCGGCACGTAGTATACCTGGATTTGATCTCTTTTTCCATTTGAGTAAATGCCGTGATATTCTTCCGCATTTCGGCGGACATCCGATGGCTGCAGGCATGACACTTCAGGCGCAAGATGTTCCTTTACTTCGGGAGCGATTGAATCAATTTGCGAATGAAACGCTGACAGAAGAAGACTTTATTCCGATTCAACGAATTGATGCGGTGTGTAAAGTCGAGGAAATTACGGTTGAAGCGATTGAAGAAGTGGGCTTATTGTCTCCATTTGGTATGAACAACCCCAAGCCGTTTATTATGATTGAAGACGCCAAGCTGGAAGATATCCGAACCATTGGTGCGAACAATCATCATATTAAGATGTCGCTAAAAGACGAAGAAGCGCTACTTGACTGTGTTGGTTTCCATCAAGGTTTTTTAAAGGAGGAAATTGTTCCGGGGAGCCATCTGTCTGTTATTGGTGAAATTTCCATCAATGAATGGAACAACCGGAAGAAACCTCAGCTCATGTTAAAAGATGCACGAGTGGACGAATGGCAATTATTTGATTTGCGAGGGAAAAAAGAGTGGACAAAGAGCATATCCGCGCTCAATCCGGAACAATGTCTTGTCATCTACTTTGATGAAGAAACAAGAGAGGATGTTCAGCAACTCAATCTGCCAATGCACCATGTGAATAGCAACAATGTGTCAACGGTGGATATAAACGATAAGTATGTGATCTTTGCTGATGTACCTACGGATACACACATCTTCAAATTGCTTTTAGAAAATCAAAAACCAGCGAGAATCTACACGGTGTTCCAAAGGAAAGAAGATCACTTTATGTCTTCATTCCCTTCCAGAGACCAATTCAAATGGTTTTATGGTTTCTTATTAAAGCGAGGAGATTTCCCGTTAAAAGAACAAGGAATGGCACTTGCAAAACATAGAGGTTGGACAAAAGATACAATCATTTTTATGACAAAGGTGTTTTTTGAACTCGGTTTTGTTAAAATAGAGGATGGTGTGTTGTCTATAGTACGTGATGCCCCTAAAAATGATTTAACGGCATCACCGTCTTATACAGCAAAACAACGATTGATGGAACTCGATCAAACATTAACTTATTCCTCAGCCAAAGAGCTGAAGGAATGGCTGAATAGCATGATGAGCGAAGTCTCACCTGTGCTTTGACGTACGAGGAGGAAAAGGAAAAGATGGATTTAAAACAATATGTGACAGTTGTACCTGACTACCCAAAAGAAGGTGTACAATTTAAAGATATTACAACTTTAATGGATAAAGGCGAAGTGTACCGTTATGCAACGGATCAGATCGTTGAATACGCGAAAGAAAGAGATATTGATCTGATCGTCGGACCTGAAGCACGTGGTTTCATCATTGGCTGCCCGGTGGCATATGCACTTGGTGTCGGTTTTGCACCAGTTCGTAAAGAAGGAAAGCTTCCTCGTGATGTCATTAAAGTTGATTACGGCTTAGAATACGGGAAAGATGTATTAACGATTCACAAAGATGCGATTCTTCCTGGTCAGCGTGTACTGATTACAGATGATCTGCTTGCAACTGGTGGAACCATTGAAGCGTCTATCAAGCTTGTAGAGGAATTGGGCGGCGTTGTAGCAGGGATTGCATTCTTAATTGAGTTGACATATCTGGATGGCAGAAAGAAGCTTGACGGTTATGACATCTTGACGTTAATGCAATACTAATGGCGTTTTTCGAAAAAAGCACTCGGTAAGAAGGGTGCTTTTTTCCTATCAAAAATCTTTTAGCGGACTTCTTCTCTTTACAACGATCGATTTTTTCTTGATAATAAACTACAATACAGTTTTCATTAAAAGGTGATTCCATGGCGAACGAACAAGTTTTAACGGCGCAGCAGGTCATTGATAAAGCAAGAGAATACCTGTCCGCTGAACATATTCAATTTATAGAGCGAGCATATGATTATGCTGAAAATGCACACAAGGAGCAATACCGTAAATCAGGTGAGCCCTACATTATCCATCCCATTCAAGTGGCGGGAATTCTTGTTGATCTTGAAATGGACCCATCAACGATAGCAGGTGGATTCCTGCATGATGTGGTCGAGGACACAGATGTGACCTTAGAAGATTTAAAAGAGCACTTTAGCGAAGAAGTGGCGATGCTTGTTGATGGTGTGACGAAGCTTGGGAAAATTAAATATAAGTCACATGAAGAACAACAGGCTGAAAACCATAGAAAAATGTTCGTGGCAATGGCACAGGACATTCGCGTCATTTTAATCAAGCTGGCAGACCGACTTCACAACATGAGAACACTCAAACATCTTCCGCAGGAAAAACAGCGTAGAATCTCCAATGAAACGCTTGAAATTTTTGCGCCACTCGCGCACAGATTAGGGATTTCAAAAATTAAGTGGGAGCTTGAAGATACAGCGCTCCGCTATTTAAATCCACAGCAATATTACCGAATTGTCAATCTCATGAAACGTAAGAGAGCCGAACGTGAAGAATATTTGGACGAGGTCGTCAGTGAAGTCAAGGACCGCGTGTCTGAAGTGAATATCAAAGCCGAGTTTTCCGGTAGACCGAAGCATATTTATAGCATTTATCGGAAGATGGCGCTGCAAAATAAGCAATTTAATGAAATCTATGATTTGCTGGCTGTTCGTATTTTAGTCGATAGCATCAAAGACTGTTATGCCGTTCTTGGTATTATCCATACGTGCTGGAAGCCGATGCCAGGTAGATTCAAGGATTATATTGCGATGCCGAAGCCGAACATGTATCAGTCACTACATACGACTGTCATTGGACCAAAGGGCGATCCGCTCGAAGTCCAAATCCGTACGTTTGAAATGCATGACATTGCAGAATACGGGATTGCGGCACACTGGGCATACAAAGAAGGCAAGGAATCAGCGGAACCAACAGAAGAAGCTGTTTTCCAGAAGAAGCTTTCTTGGTTTAGAGAAATCCTTGAGTTCCAAAATGAATCGACAGATGCGGAAGAGTTTATGGAATCATTAAAGATCGACCTCTTCTCAGACATGGTCTTCGTCTTTACGCCAAAAGGCGACGTCATTGAATTGCCATCTGGTTCTGTCCCAATTGACTTCTCTTATCGTATCCATTCCGAAATAGGGAATAAAACGATAGGCGCTAAGGTCAATGGCAAGATGGTGACGCTCGATCATAAGCTGAAAACGGGTGACATTATAGAAATTCTGACATCTAAGCATAGTTATGGACCTAGTCAGGATTGGGTAAAGCTTGCCCAAACGTCTCAAGCGAAGAACAAGATTAGACAGTTCTTCAAAAAACAGCGACGGGAAGAAAATGTCGAAAAAGGCCGAGAACTCATTGAGAAAGAGATTAAAAACCTTGAGTTTGATGTAAAAGACATTTTGACAACTGAAAACCTACAAAAAGTAGCTGATAAATTTAACTTCTCAAACGAAGAAGACATGTATGCGGCTGTTGGATATAACGGAATTACTGCCCTCCAAGTGGCCAATCGATTAACTGAAAAAGAACGAAAACAAAGAGATCAGGAAGAACAAGAGAAAACCGTTCAAGAAGTGACGGTAGAGCCAAAGCCATATCGCGGTAAAAAACGCGAAGCGGGTGTTAGGGTAAAAGGGATTGATAACCTGCTTGTTCGTTTATCTAAATGCTGTAATCCAGTTCCTGGAGATAGCATTGTTGGTTTTATTACAAAAGGTAGAGGTGTATCAGTTCACCGTGAAGACTGTCCGAATGTGAAAACAGGAGAAGCGCAAGAGCGTTTAATACCGGTAGAGTGGGAGCACGACCAACCTGCCCAAAACCGTAAAGAATACAACGTGGAAATTGAGATATTAGGATATGATAGACGCGGCTTACTGAATGAGGTATTACAAGCGGTCAATGAAACGAAAACAAACATTTCGTCTGTTTCTGGGAAATCTGATCGCAACAAAGTAGCAACGATCCATATGGCCATCTTTATCCAGAATATCAACCATTTGCACAAAGTAGTAGAACGGATCAAACAAATCAAAGACATCTATTCTGTTCGTCGATTCATGAATTAGAAAGGGAGTATATCGTCTATGAGGCTTGTTGTACAGCGTGTGACAAATGCATCTGTGAGAGTAGGAGATGAGATCACAGGTGCGATCAAAGAAGGGTATATGGTGCTCGTTGGCGTCACGCATGAGGATACGGAAGCGGATGTGATGTACTTAGCTGAAAAGCTCGCACACCTTCGCATTTTTGAAGATGAAAATGGGAAAATGAATCATTCCTTGCTTGATGTAAAAGGGAGCGTTTTGTCTGTGTCTCAATTTACCCTTTACGGTGATACGCGAAAAGGCAGACGACCGAATTTTATGAATGCCGCCAAACCTGATGTGGCGAATGCACTTTATGAACAATTCAATGAGACCCTTAGAGAAAAAGGAATCCATGTCGAAACTGGCCGTTTTGGTGCAATGATGGACGTGTCATTGACCAATTCAGGTCCTGTGACCATTTGGATGGATAGCAAAGAATAGATTTGTCTAGACTGTAGATAAACTCTTGTATGAGTTTGTTTAGAGTCTTTTTCTTTGACATAAAAAAAGAGGCGCTTAGGCCTCTTTTTTCAGTTACCGGAAATATTGTTTTAATCCTTCTGTCATCCCTTCAGTCACTCGCTCTTGATAGGCAGCGCTATAAATGATCGCTTCCTCTTGAGGATGGCTCAAATAGCCGAGTTCATATAAAAGGGCAGGGCGTTTATTTTCTCTTAAAACGAAATAATCCCCGAATGCTACACCCCTGTCAGGGATTTGTGAGCGTTTGGCGACTTCTTGATGAACCTTAGTCGCAAGGTTTTGGTCTTTTGATGCTTGATAATAATAGGCTGTGCTTCCTCTGACACTTGGATCTATAAAACTATCATAATGTAGACTAATGAATGCATCTGCATTTCGGTAATGAGATGTGGCAACCCTTGATTGTAGGCTGACAAATGTATCATCCGTTCTTGTTAAATAAACATTTGCACCAGAAGCCCTTAGTTTTCCTGCGAGTAAATTGGCGGTTTTGATCGTCATGCTTTTTTCAAATGCGCCATCTGCACCAATTGTGCCGCTATCTTTTCCGCCATGACCAGGATCAAGTACAATGTTTTTTCCTTTTAAAGTGCCTGTACCTGATGACGAATCTTGCTGTGGTCTAGGTGCCTCGCTACTATTTTTCCTTGTTTGAACGACCCAGTTTGCCACATAACCTGTTCCGCCGTTTGTGAGTGTTACTTCATACCAGTCACCTTGCGTGCGAACAATTTGATAAGCAGCACCCTTTGTGGCTCTTTCTGCAATTGGAGCAGAGGTAGAAGCGCTTTTTCTAATATTGGTGCCATCATAAACAATATACGCTTTTTGCTGTGAAGCTGAAGTGGCCGGACTTTCTCCACGCGTGGAACTTGATCCTTTACTAGTCACAATATAATAGCTTGCGACCCAGCCTTTGACACCTCTGGCCTCAATTTCATACCAACCATTTTGCTCTCGTAAAATGCTCACTTGGCTGTTGCGTGTTAGCGATGCCACTACTTGTGCATCTGGTGCCGCCGATTGTCGAACATTTAAGCTCGATACGCCTACAGTGCCTGTCTGCTTCATGCGAGAGGGCTCGGCTGCCTGTGATCCTTTTTGTCCACCTGAAATAAAATCAGAATGAACCCAGCCTTCTGCTTGCTGATACGAAATTTTTGTCCAAGTCCCGCTTGTCTCTAATTTTTTAGCTGACGCGCCTTGAGGGAAAGTCCCGATCACTCGATATGAAGTTCCAGGGCCAGTCCGAATACGAAGATCAGACGCTGTCGATGTGACCGATCCACTGACTGAACTGTTTTGAGTTTGTGTTTTTGGTTTTGCTGCCTTTTGTGCTTGAGATGATGTGGTGATCAACCAAGAGACAACCCAGCCCTTTTGTCCATTTGATAGTTGGATCTGAACCCAGTCCCCTTGTTCAGTGAGAATGGGATAGCTTTCCCCTCGTTTGACAACAGCTGCAATTCCGTAGCTTAAGCCAGGACCAGTTCTCACATTGATTTTATCTGTTGCGACGACAGCTTGATCTGTTTGAGCTGTAGCGCGATGAATCGGCCAAGTGCTGGCAATGAGAACAAAGCAGATGAGTAAAAGCATGATTCGATTGTATGTTTTTAGATTCAAAATGTTGTTTTCTCCTCCCTTGTCAACCAATGACTGTTAATTCGTTATGTAATCGTTGAAATCCTTGTCTTTTCCCTCATAAAAAAGAATCAATCTGTTTATACTAAAGAAAAATGTGATAAAAGGATGTACAAACATGAGATTAAGCAGGAAATTAGGACGAGTGCAATATAATGGACATCGCGATATAGATCGTTGGCAGCACGACGAAATCGATCAACCAGGCTTCCTTGAAGAGACCGCAGCTGAATACGGATGCACCTCAAAAGAAGAGCTGGAAAAGAAAAAGAGGCACTACAAGGGTTGACAGATAGCAGTACCGACCTTATTATAATATAAATCAACACACTTGAAAATTTAAAATGTGGAACTGATGATAGAGCATAGTAGGATAAATAGCGTGAGCAGAGAGGAATCGCCTAGGCTGAAAGCGAATCCGCATGGCATTTATCACGAAAGAACACTCTGTAGGTTTCCTGCTGAACACTCTGAAAATGAGTCATTAGGTGGAGAACGTGAATCTGCGTTAAGGATTTGAGCGGGAACATGTAAGATGATGTTCCAACTAGGGTGGCACCACGGGTATAACTCTCGTCCCTACTATACACATAGTAGAGGCGGGGGTTTTTTATATGTCCACATAAAAAAATGATGGTCGTAGGAGGACGAAAAATGAGTTTTAATATTCCAAGAGGCACACAGGATATTTTACCGGGAGAGTCAGAACGCTGGCAATATGTTGAACAAATTGCGAGAGAGACATGTGCAGCTTTTCAATACAAAGAGATTCGCACGCCGATTTTTGAGCATACGGAACTGTTTGCACGAGGAGTAGGCGAATCGACAGATATCGTTCAAAAAGAGATGTATACATTTGAAGATAAAAAAGGGCGCAGCATCACACTTCGCCCAGAGGGAACAGCCTCAACGGTTCGTTCTTATGTTGAAAATAAATTATTTGCACAGCCGGCGCAACCAACAAAGCTGTATTACATTGGCCCGATGTTCCGCTATGAGCGTCCGCAAACGGGAAGATACCGTCAGTTTTATCAATTTGGGATTGAAGCGATTGGTTCAAAAGATCCTGCCATTGATGCTGAAGTCATTTCACTGGCGATGAGTGTATATGAGAAAGCGGGTTTGTCCAACTTAAAGCTTGTCATCAACAGCCTTGGTGACAAAGAAAGCCGTGCAGACTACCGTAAAGCCTTAGTCGAGCACTTTGAACCAAGAATTGATGAATTCTGTCATGACTGTCAAACTCGTTTACATCAAAATCCGCTTCGTATTCTTGATTGTAAAAAGGATCGTGACCACGAACTGATGGCAACGGCTCCATCCATTCAGGATTACTTAAATGAGGAATCACGGACTTATTTTGAAAAGGTCAAAGAATATTTAACAGGTATCGGCATTGACTATGTCGTTGATCCAAATTTAGTGCGCGGCCTTGATTACTACAACCACACAGCATTTGAGATTATGAGCAATGCAGAAGGCTTTGGGGCGATTACAACTTTAGCCGGTGGAGGTCGTTATGATGGACTCGTTGAAGGAATCGGTGGCCCTGAATCTCCAGGTATCGGTTTTGCGATGAGTATTGAGCGTTTCCTATCGGCGATTGATGCTGAAAAGATTGAACTTCCAGTACAAGATGGCATTGACTTATACATTGCCGCACTAGGTGATGAAGCAAAAGATTACGCCGTTTCATTATTAAACCGCCTGAGAAAAGAAGGCATTTCAAGCGAAATGGACTATACAGGAAAGAAACTAAAAGGACAATTTAAAGCGGCTGATCGTTTAAAAGCAAGGTTTATTGCGGTTCTTGGTGAAGATGAACTAGCGCAACAAATTGTGAACGTAAAAGATTCGACAACAGGTGAACAGATTGAAGTGAAGCTTGATGAGCTGATTCAATTGATGAAAGCCCACAAGAAAGCGTAAAGAAGGAGTGGAATGTTTGTGTTTGGTAGAACTTTTTATTGTGGAGAAGTAACAGAAGACCAAATCGGTCAAACTGTAGAATTAAAGGGTTGGGTTCAAAAAAGACGTGATCTAGGTGGTTTGATTTTTATTGATCTGCGTGACCGTTCAGGGATTGTACAAGTTGTCTTTAACCCAGACCATTCAAAAGAGGCGCTTGAGACAGCAGAAGCGATTCGAAATGAATTTGTCCTAGATATTAAAGGAAAGGTTGTGGCAAGAGATGCATCAACCATAAACCCAAATTTAAAAACAGGTAAAATTGAAATTCAAGCAGAATCAGTTCAAGTCATTAATGAAGCGAAGACGCCTCCATTTATGATTTCAGATCAAGCAGATGAAGTATCAGAAGATGTCCGGTTAAAATACCGATACTTAGATCTCCGCCGCCCAGCGATGTTTGACACGATCAAGATGCGACATGAAGTGACGAAAGCATTCCGCCATTTCTTAGATGACAACGGCTTTCTTGATATTGAAACGCCAATTTTAACAAAAAGTACGCCAGAGGGTGCACGTGACTATCTTGTTCCAAGCCGAGTACACGAAGGTGAATTCTATGCCCTTCCTCAGTCTCCGCAATTGTTTAAACAATTGCTGATGGTGTCGGGAATGGATCGTTATTATCAAATTGCCCGCTGCTTTAGAGATGAAGATTTACGTGCTGACCGTCAGCCAGAGTTCACTCAAGTCGATATTGAAATGTCCTTTATGAGTCAAGAAGAGATCATGGGCCTTGCGGAAAAGATGATGGCAAAAGTGATGAAAGATGTGAAAGGCGTTGACCTTACATTGCCACTGCCACGTATGACGTACGATGAAGCAATGAACTCTTACGGATCAGATAAACCGGATACGCGCTTTGAGATGAAGCTTGTCAATATCTCAGATACTGTGAAGGATTCAGATTTCAAAGTCTTCAGTGGTGCTGTGAAAAATGGTGGAACGGTCAAAGCCATCAATGTGAAGGGCGCAGCCGCTAACTATTCAAGAAAAGACATTGATGCCCTTGGCGTATTTGCCGCTAACTATGGAGCAAAAGGTCTTGCATGGCTGAAAGCTGAAGGAACTGAATTAAAAGGTCCAATTTCGAAATTTTTCGATGAGACGAAACAAGCAGAATTAAAACAGCAATTACAAGTAGAAGAGGGAGATCTTTTACTCTTTGTCGCTGATAAAACGTCTGTTGTGCATGATGCTCTTGGCGCACTTCGTTTAAAACTCGGAAAAGAACTGGATCTCATTGATGAGACTGTCTATCACTTCCTTTGGGTGGTCGATTGGCCGTTACTTGAAAAAGATGAAGAAGAAGGACGCTTTTATGCTGCCCATCATCCATTCACGATGCCAGTTCGTGACGATCTAGAGTTCATTGAAACGAGACCAGAAGATATGAAAGCCCAGGCATATGACCTTGTGCTAAATGGTTATGAGCTTGGCGGAGGATCGATTCGTATTTTTGAGAAGGACATCCAAGAAAAAATGTTTGGATTACTTGGTTTCTCGAAGGAAGAAGCATACGAACAATTCGGTTTCCTTTTAGATGCATTTGAGTATGGTGTTCCTCCGCATGGCGGAATTGCCCTTGGTCTTGACCGCTTAGTGATGCTGCTTGCGGGGCGTTCTAACTTAAGAGATACGATTGCTTTCCCTAAAACAGCAAGTGCTAGCTGTGTGCTAACAGATGCCCCTGGTGAGGTAAGCCAAGCACAGCTTGAAGAGCTAAATTTAGCAATTCAAACAAAAAAGTAAAATAGTAAAAAAGGCGCATCATGATGGGCATGTAAACGCTTGAAAAAATACATTTGCCTATGATATGCTTTCATCAATCAAGTCCTGATACGTACGGTGGTTACCTAGTTTTGACCGAACATTCTCTTATATGGGAGCTCGACTTTCCTTTCTGCATACATGCCTCAACAGAGGACTTATAAGGTGAGGAAGAAAGCACCCACCTGCATTGTGCGGGGTTCAAAACGAAGGAAACAGCTGGCGGCGTGATCGGGACTTTTTTGTGTTTTTTTCTGTTGGACGATGATGACGTGGAAGTCTGAATATGATATGATTCTTTCGATTCATTTTAAATAAAGGTGGAGTGAGGCACTTGTTACATCAGTTTTCAAGAAATGAGCTTGCGATTGGCAAGGAAGGCTTAAATATATTAAAAAACAGTACTGTTGCAGTGCTTGGTGTGGGTGGCGTCGGTTCATTTGCAGCTGAAGCGCTAGCTCGCTCAGGCGTTGGACGTATTGTTCTTGTTGATAAAGATGATATTGATATTACAAATGTGAACCGTCAGCTACCAGCACTTTTGTCAACGGTTGGTCAGCCCAAGGTTGATTTGATGAAAGCGAGAATCGCTGATATTAACCCGGAATGTGATGTTGTCGCATTAAAGATGTTTTATACAGAAGAAACATACGAACAATTTTTTGACTATCCGCTTGATTATGTCATTGATGCGTCAGATACGATTTATTACAAAATTCACTTGATGAAAGAGTGCTTAAAGCGCAATGTGAAGATGATCTCCAGTATGGGTGCTGCAAACAAAACAGACCCGACACGCTTCAAAATTGATGATATATCGAAAACCCATACAGACCCAATTGCAAAAGTTGTTAGGACCCGTTTACGCAAAGAGGGGATCCGTAAGGGGATTCAAGTCATTTTCTCTGACGAAAGCCCAATTGTGATTCGTGAGGATGTTAGAAAAGAAGTTGGGAATGATGAAGCGACCATTCGTAAGGCAAAAATGCCGCCATCATCCAATGCATTTGTCCCATCTGTTGCAGGGCTCATTATGGGTGGTCATGTCATTATGGACCTTTTAAAAGACATCAAGATTACACGTGTGAAGGATAAATAAAAAACCCGCCTGCCTAGAGACAGTGTTAAAAAGATACTAACAGCCTGAGTCCTGCATGATATGGGCTCAGGTTGTTAAACTAATTTGAAACCGTTGATGGTTGGAAAAATGAATATATTAACATACTGCTACGAGAACTGCTGCAGCTGTCTCGAATGAATATCAATACATACACTCAGTTTTAAAATGGCTTCTAAAGCCCTTTTGTCCCTCTCCCTCAAAGTAATTACCCCATCTCCTTACTTGGTTTTTGTTTGATAAACCATATTTCTCATCTAGTCTATATCGCCTATGCAAATCGATTCATTTTTGTGGAAATTCAGGAATTACTCCTCAGTTAATCTCCATCTAGTGTTAAACTCTCTATTGATTGCAACCAGCATTAAAGGAGATTGTCATGAAAACGTTAGATGTTCATGCTTTGAATCAAGCAATTGATCAAACACTGACACAGTTAAAGCAACAATCACAGGATTTCAAATCCCTAGAAAAACAAATCAATCAAATCATCTCATTAGATGGCGCACTAAAGGGAAAAGCTGGAGAAGCGATAAAAGCCTTTTATACGGAGTGTCATATCCCCTTTTTGAAATTCTTTCAAGACACTATTGAGGAATACAGCGCCGCGCTCAAAAAGACAAAGGAAGAGCTTCACGCATTTGAATCAAACGAAAAGGGCTTTATTTCACAAGCGTTTATGGCGGAAGAGCTTTATCCAGATTTAACAAGTGCCAAACAAGGCGTCTCTGATATCGTATCAGATGTCGACGAAGCGATTGACAGAGTCAGGCATATTATCAATTTACCAAAGATAGACGAGTCTGCTTTTCGGGAGAGCTATCAAAAAGCTTGGACGAACATGTCGAAAACCATTGAATCACTTTATACCTTTGACAGAGAACAAGCCAGTGCTTTGAATGAAACCAAGAGCTCCATTGAAACAATGAAGGAATACATGGATGTCCTTGGAAGCATGTTTACCGGTCCTAAAATCGAGATCACTAGCTATCAAAAAGGCTCTATCCTCGAGGATGATACAGAAGACAAAAAAATCAGTAGTAACCTAAACGAATTGGACAAAAAAGTAAACAATCCCGATGAAAACCCGATGATGGTTATGCTGAAGAAGCTGAATGAAAAAGAGCAATCGAAGGTGGATACGGTGGTTCGAAATGAGAACCATCGAAATATCCAAAAACAAGTCAAAGCAAACGACCCATCGCTTACGCCATTACAAAGAGAAGCCGCGTTCGCAAAAAAACGGAAATCTGGAGACATCAGAGTCGTTAATGGTAAACTACACAATGTAAAAGGCATCAAAAAACTACAAGAATTCGATATCGCAGATGAAGTCGTCACAGACCCATCAGACATTGATTTTATAGGCGGTCGATATGCCGTTTACGCCAATAAGCAAATCATCCGAACTTATATTGCAAACGGTGAAAAAATAATAGAAGAAGTCGACAAGATCCCAGATAGCCGAAGCAATGGAAACGCTAAACCCTTACTAGATAATGAATTTCTCTCAGAAAACGAAGACATCATCTTGGAATACAGTGGCATCAATGACGGCTTCCGAGCTGTGACAGGCAAAGACCCTGAAACATTTGAGAAAGTGTCTGTTAAGGATCGTGTTTGGTCGGGGATGAGTATAGTACCTGTCGCGAAGATTAAATATGTATTTACATTACTTAAAGGTGAGAAAAAAGTTAAGAAGGTTGAGAAGACGGCTAAGAGTACTGTTAAATCTGTTTCTAATATGAATGAGTTTTTCGATATGGAATTTGGAAAATCAATAAGTAATTTCTTATCAAAAACAAAAGTAAAGTATGACGGAGAATCCATTTATAAGGTAAATAAGAAAACTGATAACAAATATCTGAAAAAAGGTTATGGAATTTACCTTGACGCATTACATAAAGATCATATAGAAGTAATTGATAAAACAGGAAATGTGAAGTACGTTTTGAACTTAGATGGAACATTAAACACTAAGAAGACTAAGAATGCACTTGGACGATTTATTAAGGGATATAAATAACGGGGGGTATTTAATAATGGATAAGAAGTTAGAAGGTATATTGGACATACTAGATAAACTTAATTCAAGCACTAATATTGTAAATAAAGATGATTTAGATGAACAGTATGAGAATCTTGAGGATTTTAGGATATTAACCAAAGATTTAGATATTATATTAAATAATTTCGATTCATTGGATAAGAACAATGGAGATGAAATAGAGAATATGTTATTTGAGATTCATAGAATTATGACAACGTTTGAATGGCATTTCTCAGAAATCAGTGATTTAAACACAACAATTTTAAAAGTTTATCAAGACAAAATCGATGATAATCATTAAAAAGAATCCTAAGTGTTTTGTATTTCTCTTAATGGAAAAACGGCGCTCATATAGTACCACCAGTGCCTTTAAAACCATAAACTAAGGTGGATTCAAATGGGATATGATCCATTAATTTCAGCATTACGAAAATATAAAAATAACTATTTGATAATAGAATGGAAAAATGGTTTAAAAGTTATTGGAGAACCTGACACACTTTTTGAAACAGATAACGGATTGGAAGATGATGATGACAATTATACAGAATACTATGCTGTTGCATTTAGGGTAATAGAAGTTTTGATCCGGCCTGCTCATAATGAAAGCACTGTATATAATTGGATTAATACAGGAAAAAGCTCATTAGTAGAAATTTCTCTTTATAAAGAGCCACCAAATACAGTATATTTAGCAGACGGCCAGAAAATATGGGAATTGGACAGTAATAAATAACAAAGAAAAGCCCCTCCATATCGGAAGGGCTTTTCATGTAGTGTTTTACGTTTCTTTTAATGGAAAAGACTTGCGCTCATATAGTTCCAACAAAACCAATACCATAAAAAAGGATTGATACTTATGGAATATAACTCTTTAATCAAAGTATTAGATAAATATGGTATCAATGAATTGCGATTAGATTGGAAGAACGGATTACAGATTATCGGAAAGCCAGATGTACTCTATGAAACAGATAATGGGTTAGAAGATGATGATGTAAATTACACAGAATATTACGCGGTTGCCCTTATTGTCAAGGATATTATAACCCGCCCGACTCAAAATGAAGGAAGAGTATCTGATTGGGTGATACAAGAAGGAAATTCTTATGTGGAAATTTCACTTTATGATGATCCACCTAATGCAGTTTATTTAGCAGACGGTCAAAAATTATGGGAATTAGACAGTGATGAATAATAAAGAGAAGCCCCTCCATAGTATGTCATCAGATTAGTATGCTTTCTTTTTTCATCTACTATGGGGGGCATATCAAAACAGGGAGGCTTATTTTATTTTTGGCGTTTTAAATTTTCATAAACTTGCTTCAACGCACCTTCAAATTTTCCTGTCTGCTTCGGTTGATAGTACTGTTTGTTTTTCAGCGGATCAGGCAAGTACTGCTGTTTCACCCAGCCATTCTCATAATCATGTGGATACAAATAATCCACGCCTCGTCCAAGTGCCGTTGCGCCTTTGTAGTGGGCATCCTTTAAATGAAGTGGCACTTCACCAATTTTGCCGGATCGGACGTCGTGTAATGCTGCATCAATCGCGATATATGCCGAGTTCGATTTTGGAGAAAGGCAAAGCTCGATGACGGCATTCGCTAGTGGGATACGTGCTTCTGGGAACCCAATTCTCTCAGCTGTTTGCACGGCATTTAACACGCGAGGCCCTGCTTGAGGGCTTGCAAGACCGATATCCTCGTACGCCATCACAAGTAATCGTCTTGAAATGCTTTCAAGGTCTCCAGCTTCAATCAGTCTGGCAAGGTAATGAAGGGCTGCATCTACGTCAGAGCCACGAATGGATTTTTGAAAAGCTGACAGAACATCATAATGCGCGTCTCCATTTTTATCGTGTGAAAAGCTCTTTTTCTGTAAACATTCTTCAGCTGCAGCAAGTGGAATGAAGATGTGTCCAGATTCGTCTTCCTTTGTTGATAAAACGGCTAATTCAAGTGCGTTTAAAGCAGAGCGAACATCTCCCCCGCATCCATTCGCTAAATGATTCATCGCCTCATCATCGACAGTCACAGAATACCCGCCAAGTCCACGATGTTCATCGGTTAAAGCCCTTGTTAAGGCGACTTTGATTTGTTCTGTTTCAAGCGGTTTTAACTCAAATATTTGCGTTCGGCTGCGTATAGCAGGGTTGATGGCATGATAAGGATTGGCTGTTGTAGCGCCAATCAAGATGATCATGCCATTTTCTAAATACGGAAGGAGAAAATCTTGTTTCCCTTTATCCAGTCTGTGCACTTCGTCTAAAATTAGGATCACACGCCCACTCATTTTCGCTTCAGCAGCAACGGCTTCCATATCTTTTTTGTTATGAATCACCGCATTTAATGTGCGAAAAGCAATGCTTGTACTGCCAGCTATTGCAGTGGCAATGGAAGTTTTGCCAATGCCGGGCGGTCCGTATAAAATCATCGAGGACAAATGTTTTGCCTCTACCATTCGATGTATAATTTGACCTTCTCCAACGAGATGCTCCTGCCCAATGATGTCTTCAATATGACTAGGGCGCATCCGATAAGCTAAAGGTTTCATGATTATCTCTCCTAAAGCAATGTCTTGTTTGTATAGCGTACCTAAATTTCTTCAAATAGAAAAGGGATGTGCCCGAAATGAAGCAAAGAACGCGCAAATGAAAGTTGAATCATATTGTGATATAATTGCTCTTGGTCTATTTATCAGCGTATATGAAATCAGAAAATATAATTGATGACATAGAATAGAAAACGCAGAGGTGTTTAACGTGAAAATTTCAACTAAAGGCAGATATGGTCTGACGATCATGATAGAATTAGCCAAAAAATATGGCGAAGGCCCTACATCACTCAAATCAATCGCTCAAAACAATGATTTGTCTGAGCATTACTTAGAACAGCTTGTCTCTCCTCTTCGCAATGCACGTTTAGTAAAAAGTATTCGCGGCGCATACGGTGGGTATGTACTTGCACATGAACCGAATGAGATTACAGCCGGTGATATCATTCGTGTGTTAGAAGGACCGATTAGTCCTGTTGAAGTCATTGAAAACGAAGAACCAGCAAAGCGTGCGCTGTGGATTCGCATACGAGATGCAGTAAAAGATGTTCTGGACAATACAACTCTTGAAGACTTGGCAAGCTACACAGATGACGGGGATCAAGACGCGTATATGTTCTATATTTAAATCAGAGGTGTACCGGAAATGGAACGGATATATTTAGATCATGCGGCCACAACGCCAATGGATCAGCGGATTGTGGACAAGATGTTGCCATTTTTTACAGATGTATTTGGAAATCCCTCAAGCATTCATTCATATGGGCGTGAGGCAAAAAAGTGGCTCGATGAAGCGAGAGAAGTGATTGCAGGAGAATTGCACTGTAAACCACAAGAGATCATTCTTACAAGTGGGGGAACAGAGGCAGATAATTTGGCGATCACAGGAGTTGCCATGGCGAGGCAACATGAAGGAAAACATATTATCACGGTCAAAACAGAGCATCATGCCGTGTTGCATACGTGCGAGCGCTTAGAGAAGCTCGGATTTGACGTGACATATATAGATGTTGACCAAACGGGATTGATTGATATGGATCAATTCAAACAAGCGTTAAGAGAAGATACCATTCTCGTGACCATCATGTATGGCAATAATGAAACAGGTGTGATTCAGCCAATCAAAGAAATTGGTGAACTGTTAAAAGATCATGCTGCTTATTTTCATACAGATGCTGTGCAGGCTTTTGGGACCATCCCAATCCATGCAAAAGACCTTCATATCGATCTTTTATCAGCGTCTGGTCATAAGCTAAATGGTCCAATGGGGACAGGCTTTTTATACATGAAGGAATCTGTGAAACTGTCGCCGCAAATATTCGGCGGTGAACAAGAAAGAAAACGTCGTGCCGGAACTGAAAATGTGGCTGGTGTCGTTGGACTGGCAGAGGCTGTTCGACTCACAAAGCAAAATAGAGGAGAAAACGCAGTGCATTATGGTAAGCTCAAACACATCATGCTTCAAGTGTTTGAGGAGGAGTCTATTCCTTTCTCTATCAATGGACACCCAACGCAAACATTGCCACATATTTTAAATGTTCATTTTCCGGGGGTTTCGATTGAATCATTACTTGTGAATTTAGATATGGAAGGAATCGCTGTTTCAAGTGGATCTGCCTGTACGGCTGGGTCTGTCCTTCCTTCGCACGTGTTAAGTGCCATGTATGGCGAGGAAGCAAAAGAGCTGACGTCCTCAGTGAGAATTAGCTTCGGTCTTGGAAACGAAGAAGACCATGTAAGGCAAGCGGCATTGAAAATGGCAGCAGTTGTGAAACGTCTTACCACCTAAATGGTTTCCTTCAATTCTTGTGTGAAAAATGAAACAGCCCAAATTATAAGAACGAAACACGCACGCTGTTTCATTGAAATGGGAGTTGATGAAAATGACAAAAAGACCAGAAGAAACAAGAGTTGTGGTCGGGATGTCTGGAGGAGTCGATTCATCAGTAGCGGCTCTATTATTAAAAGAGCAAGGCTATGATGTCATCGGCATATTTATGAAAAACTGGGATGACACAGATGAAAATGGTGTATGTACAGCAACGGAAGATTATGAAGATGTCATTCGTGTGTGTAACCAGATCGGAATCCCTTACTATGCAGTGAATTTTGAGAAGCAATATTGGGACAAAGTGTTTCAATACTTCCTTGATGAATATAAAGCCGGTAGAACACCAAATCCAGACGTCATGTGTAACAAAGAAATAAAATTCAAGGCCTTCTTAGAGCATGCGCTATCGCTCGGTGCTGACTATTTGGCTACAGGCCACTATGCTCGAATTGATCGAACTGGTGATGAAGTCAAAATGCTAAGAGGTCTTGATGCGAACAAAGACCAGACCTATTTTTTAAATCAGCTGACACAAGAACAGCTTGATAAAGTGATGTTCCCAATCGGTGATTTAGAAAAAAGCAAAGTTCGTGAATTGGCGAAAGAAGCGAATCTCGCAACAGCCACGAAAAAGGATTCCACGGGCATTTGCTTTATTGGTGAAAGAAACTTTAAGACGTTCCTTAGTCAGTACTTGCCTGCACAGCCTGGCGAGATGCGGACAATGGACGGAGAAGTGAAAGGGAAACATGATGGCCTGATGTATTACACGATTGGTCAACGTCAAGGACTTGGTATTGGCGGAAGCGGTGATCCTTGGTTTGTTGTTGGAAAGGATTTGGAGCAAAATGTCTTGTTTGTTGAACAAGGCTTCCATAATCCACTTTTATATTCTGAAAGTATTTCAGCTGTCAATATTAGCTGGACGCGTCCGGGTCTAGTAGACGAAAATGGTGAATTAACATGCACAGCCAAATTCAGGTACCGTCAAGAAGATCACCATGTTCAAGTGAAAATGACAGGTGAACAAGAAGCGATGGTCATCTTTGAAGAACCCGTTCGTGCTGTTACCCCAGGACAAGCGGTTGTCTTTTATGATGGCGATGAATGTCTTGGTGGCGGTACAATTGACGATGTGTTCAAAGACGGTGAAAAGCTGTCGTATGTGTAACATGTTTAAAAAACCTCAACGTCGCTGTTGAGGTTTTTTAATGAAAGGATGATGAGAGTGATGAACCATAATGAGATCGGCATTGAAGCGTTGAATCAAGGGAACATCGAAAAGGCAGCAGAAGCTTTTACAAAAGCGATTGAAGAAAGCCCGAATGACCCTGTTCCCTATATCAACTTTGCGAACTTATTGTCAAGTATCAATGAATTTGAACGCGCTTTAAACTTCTTTCAAAAAGCAATTGAACTTGATAAGACGGCAGCCGCTGCCTATTACGGAGCAGGAAATGTGTATACATTAAAAGAAGACTTTATCAAAGCCAAAGACTTCTTTGAACAAGCATTAAAAGCAGGAATGGAAAATAGTGATTTGTTTTATATGTTAGGGCAAACGCTTATCAAATTAGAGCAGCCGAAGCTTGCGATGCCTTATCTTCAGCGTGCGATTGAATTAAACGAGGAAGATAATGAAGCAAGATTCCAATTCGGCATGTGTTTAGCCAATGAACACATGCTAGAAGAAGCAGTGACGACATTTACAGAAGTTGTTGCGCGTGATCCGCAGCATGCAGATGCCTTTTATAATTTAGGGGTGGCGTATGCGTATTTAGAGAAAAAGAACGAAGCGCTTGACATGCTAGGAAAAGCCATTGATGTGCAACCAGATCATATGCTTGCACTCCATGCGAAAAAGCTGATTCAAGAAGCAGAATAGTCGGAAGGAGGGAAGGCCTGTGCAGGAGAATCCAGATCAAATAAAACTCGAGGATGAACCATTTTTAAAAGGAATCGTCCAAGCTGTTATTTTCCATAACGAGAGCAACTTATACTCGGTGTTAAAAGTGAAAGTTCTTGAAACATCGGAAAACTTAGAAGAAAAAACGGCATCTGTCACAGGCTACTTCCCAGCACTTCATGAGGACGAAACCTACACCTTTTACGGAAAAGTCACGAGTCATCCGAAATTCGGTGAACAGTTTCAGGCAACTCATTTTCAAAAGGAAGTGCCCACCACAAAGCAAGGAATCATTCAATATCTCTCAAGTGATTTATTTGAAGGGATAGGAAAAAAGACGGCTGAAGAAATAGTCGGTCACCTTGGGAATCAGACGCTACAGAAAATTATGAGTGACCCAGCTGTCTTGTACGATGTGCCGCGCCTTTCTAAAAAGAAAGCCGACAAGCTCGCAGCTGCGCTCCAAGAGCATCAAGGATTAGAACAAATCATGATTAACCTCAATCAATATGGTTTTGGTCCACAACTGAGCATGAAGATTTATCAAGTATATAAAAGTGAAACCTTACAGAAGATAGAGGAAAATCCATATCAGCTCGTCAAAGATGTAGAGGGGATTGGATTTATTAAAGCCGATGAATTAGGGGCTAGAACAGGAATTTCTGGAAATGACCCAGATCGAATTCGTGCAGCCCTGCTTTATACAGTGGAAGCAGCGAGTCTACAAGACGGACATACTTACATAAAAACGAAAGATCTCATCATCGAAACCCGTAAGCTGCTTAATCAAACAGGTAATGACTACAAAGTGACAGAAATGGATGTTGCGAATCAAATCATTGCCCTTGGCGAAGGAAAAGAGATGATCATTGAAGACGACCGCTGCTATCATCCGTCCTTATTTTATGCGGAGCAGAGTGTCGCCAAACGGATTCAAAAAATTGTGTCCCAAACAGAATATGCAGATCAATTTCCTGAATCCGAATTCCTGCTTGCACTTGGTGAGTTGGAGGAACGATTAGGCGTACAATATGCGCCGACACAAAAAGAAGCCATTCAAAAAGCGCTCATGTCTCCTATGTTGTTGTTAACTGGCGGACCAGGGACTGGTAAAACAACGGTCATTCGAGGCATCGTGGAGCTTTATAGTGACCTGCATGGTGTATCACTTGATCCAGGTGAATATAAAAAAGATGAATCGTTCCCCATTGTACTAGCAGCACCAACAGGCCGAGCTGCGAAACGGATGACTGAGTCCACGGGGCTTCCTGCCGTTACCATTCACCGGCTACTTGGGTGGAATGGATCAGAAGGTTTCTCACATGATGAGGATGAGCCGATTGAAGGGAAGCTTGTGATCATTGATGAATCAAGTATGCTGGATATTTGGCTTGCCAATCACTTATTTAAAGCCATTCCAGACCATATTCAAGTCATTATGGTAGGAGACGAGCACCAGCTCCCTTCTGTCGGTCCCGGTCAAGTATTAAAAGATTTACTTGCATCAAGCGCTGTGCCGGCTGTTACCCTGACAGATATTTACCGTCAGGCAGACGGTTCAACCATCGTGGAGCTTGCCCATGAGATGAAAAATGGTATTGTACCTCAAAATATCACCACACGTTCAAAAGATCGATCATTTATAAAATGTACAGCTGATCAAATGAAAGAAGTCATTGAGAAGGTGGTTCGCAATGCCGCTCAAAAAGGCTATACAGCAAAAGATATTCAAGTGCTCGCGCCCATGTATAAAGGAAAAGCAGGCATCAATGAATTGAATAAAATGCTACAGCAAATACTGAATCCAAAAAAGCCAAAAGGGCGAGAAATTGCGTTTGGTGATGTCGTATACCGGACAGGAGATAAGGTACTACAGCTTGTGAACCAGCCGGAAAATAACATTTTCAACGGAGATATTGGTGAAATCGTTTCTGTTTTTTATGCAAAAGAAAATACAGAAAAAGAAGACATGGTCGTCATTTCTTTTGATGGCAATGAAATCACCTTCACGAAAAAGGATTTCCACCAATTTACACATGCTTATTGCTGCTCTATTCACAAATCTCAGGGCAGTGAATTTCCGATCGTTGTGCTGCCAGTCGTCAGAAGTTACTATCGTATGCTAAGGCGAAATCTGTTATATACAGCCATCACACGAAGCAAAAAGTTTTTAATTTTGTGCGGTGAAGAGTCAGCATTAGAGTGGGGCGTAAAAAATAATGAAGATTCCCTTCGACAAACGTCCTTAACACAGAGACTAGTTCAGTCCGAGGAAATAATGGATGCGGAACTTCTTGCGCTTCAAAAAGAACTACCTTTTAGCGTACATGACGCCAATATTGGCATGGAGGGGATCACTCCTTTTGATTTCATGCATGAGTAAATGGCTTCCTTCATGGAAGCCATTTCAGCGTGTAGACAAACCCTCGCATTCGTTGTCAGGCCTGCGCGCCGGTGCTCGTCCTTCCTAGACTTCAAGGGTTTTCAATCACGCTGAATAGAAATAGAAGACAAAGGACTAAATAAAATCATTTTAGTCCTTTGTCAACAATCTGAATGGCTTCCATCATGGAAGCCATTTCTTCGTATGAGTGTTGCATGAAACGCACACGATAAGACTGTTCCGCAAAAGGTGGTTGATCACATTTTGAGAACATGTCGAGAGCTTGAAGGAACATCGATTTTTACAGATGTGGCATCTCATTCACTTGGTTCGATCAAAGATATTTGTTTTTTAGCCGGCGGTAGCTGCGGAGGATATGTGTTAGAGGGGAAAAAGAAAGACTGTGCACTGATTCCATTCTCAGCTGGCGACAAACTGACAGACAAAGGTTTATATGTATGCTGTCATGAGGGAGTGGAAATCAAATCGTCTACTCCGTCTCTTTTCTTTTCAACAATGAAAAAGAAAATGATGCAATCAGCAGATGGTGAAAACTTAGGCATTTTGGAAGATGTATACTTTTGCACACATTCGGGCACAATCGTAGCATATGAACTCTCGGACGGCTTCTTTACAGAGCTATCAGGGATTCGGAAACAGCTACGCGCTGCCGGAACCTTGATCCACGTTCAAAAGGAAGCACTTGTTCTAAACCGAACGTAAAGAGGTGCGGATTATGCTCATTTGCCCAAATTGCAAATGTAAAGACATCGGAAAAATTGGCGTCAATCAATATTACTGCTGGGGCTGTTTTATTGAATTGACACTGTCAAAAGGTAAAATATCTACACACCAAGTGGAAGAAGACGGAACACTAAGCAGTTTAGATGATTTGTTTAGTGATGATGAACGTTCAATTCAACTATAAGTGTTAAGGGGGAATTTCGAATGGGAAAAATGACTTCTTCACTATTAACGCTTGGTGCAGGGGCACTTGCATATCACTTTGCGAGTCGATATGATATGCCATCTAAGCGAGATATGAAAAAGCTAAGAAAACGTGTTATGCGTATGATGTAAAGAAAAAGGGCATCCACTTAAGCGGATGTCCTCTTTTTATGCTTGCTTATATTCTAATCGACGGGCAACTAAGGATAAGCTGAAGTTGACGATAAAGTACATCATGGCGGCTAAGAGGAAAATAGGGAGCAAATAGGATTGGCTTTGCCCATTTAAAATTTGAGCGTGGTGCAATAGTTCAGGAAGAGCAATGACGACAGCGAGCGATGTATCTTTTAATAGGGAAATGAATTGGCTTACGATAGGCGGAACCATACGGCGTAAAGCTTGTGGCATAATAATCATTTTTAATGTTTGAAGATAAGTTAAACCAGAAGACCTGGCTGCTTCAATCTGTCCTTTATCAATAGATTTTAGACCGCTTCGAATAATTTCAGAAAGCATTGCAGATTCAAACACAGTTAAGGCAGCGATTGCAGAGGCAGTAATGCTCAGCTGGATGCCAATCTCAGGAAGGGCAAAATACGTAAAAAAGATAATCAGCAATAGTGGCAAATTCCGTATCGTTTCTACCATTACGGCAAGGATCTTTGATAGAATCGGAATTTGTGCAAACCGCAACGTCCCAACAATTAATCCAATGATAAAGCTTAAAATGATCGAGATAAAAGCCACTTTTAAGGTGACGGCAAATCCTTCGAGTAAAAAGACGAGATGATCAGGCTGATAGGCACCTACAAAATCCATCCTGTTTCCTCCTTTCTAGTGGCTTCGTGCTAACCTTCTTTCCACATAGCCCACGCCTAAACTTAATGGAATGGTCAGTAATAAATAAAACATGGCGACAAAGATATAGACATCAAAAGTGACGAACGTTCTAGAGGCGATCAGATCTCCTTGATACATCAGGTCGAATCCTGCGATAACACCTAGTATGGATGAATTTTTGACAAGATTAATAAATTGATTCCCAAGAGGGGGAATGACAATTTTGATGGCTTGGGGCAAAATAATATATCGCATCGTCTCGTTATAAGAGAGACCAGAAGCGCGAGCTGCTTCCATTTGTCCTGTTGGAACAGCTTGTATACCAGCGCGAATCGCTTCGGCAATAAAGGCAGAGGTATAAATGGCGAGTGCAATGGTGCCAGCAGTAAATCCATCTGCTACAATACCAAGCACAGGTAAACCAAAGAAAAAAACAAAAGTGATCAATAATAACGGAATATTCCGAATAAATTCGACGTAAGCCGTTCCTAACCAGTTAAGCGGCCTGAGTGGCGCAATTCTCAAAATGGCAATGAGTGTTCCGATCAAAAAGCTTCCAATCAAAGCAATGACACTGGCGCCAATGGTATATTGAAACCCTTCTAAATAAAGATGAAAGTTCTCCGTTAAAATAGAAAAGCGCAGCAATCAATTCACTTCCTTCCTGATCAACAGGGAGCCCCAAGAGGCTCCATCTGAAGGCATTTGTCTTTATTCTTTGATCCACTTCTTGTAAATGGTGTCATACTCCCCGTTATCCTTTAATTCTTTTAAGGCTTTGTTGATGGCTTCTGTTAATGCTTGATCTCCTTTTTTCACGGCAATTCCATATGGTTCATCAGTAAAGGTCTCGCCAACTACTTCGTAATTTGCATCTTCATCCGCCATGCCAAATAAAATGGCATTATCAGTTGTGAGCACCTGTCCTTGGTTCGATTTTAACGCTGTAAAAGCTTCTTGATAATTTTCAAATTCTAAAACAGATGCCTCAGGCGCCTTTTCACGAATGTTTTGAGAAGAGGTAGAGCCTTTTACCGCAAGCACCTTTGTGCCTTTTTTGAGATCATCAATGGATTGAATGTCGCTTCCTTTTTTCACAAGTAGTGATTGTCCTGCTTCAAAATAAACATCAGAAAAATTGACTTCCTTTTTCCGCTCTTCTGTAATCGTCATTGTCGCGACAATGGCGTGAATATCTCCTTTTTGCAGGAGTGGAATTCTTGTTTTAGACGTGACTTCTTTAAATTCTGCTTTTCCATCATCCCCGAGCATTTGCTTTGTGATCGCTTTGGCGATATCAATATCAAAGCCTTCGATTTCGCTACTCTTCGGATTTTTCAACCCGAATAAACGTGTATCATTTTTGACACCGAAAATGATTTTTTTCTCTTTCTTGACTGCTTCTAATGAGCTTGCTTGTTTGGCATCAGTGGACCCTTTTTCACCTGAACCACATGCAGCCAGTGCAATGATTGTGCAAATCATCAAGATCATGAATCCGATACGCTTTGTTTTTTTCATTCTTTTATTCCCCCTAATGATTTAAAATTCTGCTTAAAAATAATTGCGCGCGTTTCTCGCGAGGTTTTTCATAAAAAGCAGCAGGTGTGGATTCTTCAAGGATTCTGCCTTCATCAATAAACACAATGCGATCAGCCACCTCCCTTGCAAACCCCATTTCATGCGTGACGACCACCATGGTCATGCCTTCACGGGCCAGCTGTTTCATAACATCTAATACTTCTCCGATCATTTCAGGATCAAGTGCTGATGTAGGCTCATCAAAAAGCATCACCTCAGGTTTCATCGCGAGACCCCTTGCGATGGCGACTCGTTGCTGTTGGCCGCCAGAAAGCCTTGATGGATAAGCGTCTGCTTTGTCAGGTATACCGACTTTATTTAAATAAAATTCAGCCGTTTCCTTGGCTTCTTCTTTGCTCACGTTTTTGACTTTCATCGGGGCAAGCATAATGTTTTCTAGTACGGTCTTATGTGGATAGAGATGGAAGTGCTGAAACACCATTCCGATATTTTGTCTGATTTGATTGATGTTGGTTTTCGGGTGATGAACGGACACTTGGTTCACGAGCACTTTTCCTTCATCAATGCTTTCAAGACGATTGATGCACCTAAGCATGGTGCTTTTACCAGATCCTGAAGGACCGATGATCACAACCACCTCACCTTTTTGAATCTGTAGATGAATGTCCTTTAGAACATGAAACTGGCCATAATGCTTATTGACTTCTTCAAATGTGATCATGATGAACCTCCTTTTTGTATTTGTTTTTTGATGAAATTTGAAAGTGGGCAGTGACTTTGGATGGAGCTGTATGTTTCATATGTATTCATTTTTAACAAAGTTAGGACAAATTTTATTTACATGGATAATTGCAGAAGATGGTTGAACAATAAGAGAAGAGGTGAAACAGGTGAAGAAACGTCCGATCGAGTTTCTGATATATGCTGCAGGTGTACTGCTTGTCCTTGCGTCCTTATTCATTTTGATCCAGCTAGATGAATTATGGATGCCGATTTTTTTATTGCTTAAAGCTGTTCTTATTCCACTTCTCATCGCTATTTTTATTTCTTATTTGCTTTATCCGATTGTTGAAAGGCTGCACGGGCGGGGATTACCGAGAACATTCAGTCTTCTACTGATCTATGTGCTGTTTTTCGGAGGGATCGGTTTTGCGGTGTATAAAGGCGCACCTGTGTTGATTTCACAGCTAAATGAGCTGTCAGAACAACTTCCTGTCATTGCAGACACTTATAATGGCGCTTTATCACATATTCATCGTCATACGAGCCATTGGCCTGACGGACTCCATGATCGACTGGATCGATTCATCGTCCAATCAGAAATGTATGCAGCAAATGGTGCAGAGCGAATGATCCTCAGTTGTAAAGTGTTACTTGATTACGCCTTAGTGGCTGCACTCATTCCGTTTCTAGTGTTTTATATGGTAAAAGATATGAACACAATGAAACGGGCAGCGTGGTATTTAACACCTCCGAGATTCAGAAAGAGAGGGCAGTCATTTGTGAAAGCTGTTGATGACTCGCTTGGTGATTATATTAGAGGACAACTTCTTGTCTGCTCATTGATTGGAGCGGCAGCAGCGATCGTTCTTTGGTTGTTTCATATTCCGTATCCGCTTGTGTTAGGTGTGCTCATAGGGGCAACAAATGTGATCCCTTATTTTGGTCCTATTATTGGGTCTATACCGGCTATATTTATTGCGATTACGATCTCAGTGAAGTCGGTGATTATTGTGCTTGTCACCGTTGCTGTGCTGCAGTTTTTAGAAAGCAATATCCTCAGCCCAATGATTGTGGGAAGAAGCCTTCATATGCATCCTGTCGTCATTATGCTTGTGTTACTTGCAGGGGGAGAGTTGTTCGGCTTAATTGGGATGATTTTAGCTGTGCCAACTGCAGCGATTATTCGGGTCATCATTGTCCAATTTATTCACATGAAACGAAGCGTTCATTGACAAGACGGGCCGAGTTGTCTATAATAATTTCGATTCATACATAGTGAATTCAATGATGGACCCGAGTACGTTAAAAAGCTGATGCAGAGAAGGGCTTTATTTGCTGAGAAAAGCCCTATCAGACCTTTAACCGAAGCTAGTCCTGAGTGCAGATAAACACTGCCGCTCTTTTCCGGCGTTATCGGATGTGAAGGTGATAGACGATCATATGTCTATAATCAGGGTGGTACCGCGAGAACATCTCGTCCCTGTGTAAGTAGTTTTCTGCTTGCATAGGGCGGGGTGTTTTTTCGTTTGTGTGGAGTGATAAAAGAATAAAAAAGGAGGATTTACTCAATGAAAACTTTAACTTCTGCTCAAGTGCGTCAAATGTTTTTAGATTTCTTTAAAGAAAAAGGACATGCAGTCGAACCGAGTGCGTCACTCGTACCGCATGACGATCCAACACTTTTATGGATTAACAGCGGGGTCGCGACATTAAAGAAATATTTTGATGGTCGCGTCGTTCCTGAAAACCCGAGAATTTGTAACGCACAAAAATCCATTCGAACCAATGATATCGAAAATGTAGGGAAAACAGCTCGCCACCATACGTTCTTTGAAATGCTTGGGAACTTTTCTATTGGTGACTATTTCAAAGAAGAAGCGATTGACTGGGCATGGGAATTTTTAACGAGTAAAGAGTGGATTGGCTTTGATCCGAACTTGTTATCAGTCACTGTACATCCAGAGGATGAGGAAGCGTATACCCTTTGGAAAGATAAGATTGGTGTCCCTGAAGAGCGGATTATTCGCCTTGAAGGCAACTTCTGGGACATTGGTGAAGGACCAAGTGGACCGAACACTGAAATTTTCTACGATCGCGGTGAAGCGTATGGAAATGACATCAATGACCCGGAATTATATCCAGGTGGAGAAAATGAGCGTTACCTAGAAGTATGGAATCTTGTTTTTTCTGAATTTAACCATAATCCTGATGGCACTTACACACCACTTCCAAAGAAAAACATTGATACAGGGATGGGTCTAGAACGAATGGTTTCTGTCATTCAAAATGTTCCAACGAACTTTGATACAGACTTATTCATGCCGATTATTGGTGCGGTTGAGACCATTTCTGGTGAAAAGTATGGAGAGACAAAAGTAAAGGATACAGCATTTAAAGTCATTGCGGATCACATTCGTACGGTTGCTTTTGCGGTGAGTGATGGAGCGCTTCCGTCTAATGAAGGCCGTGGATATGTTCTAAGACGTTTACTACGCCGTGCTGTACGCTATGCAAAAACGATCCATATCCACCGCCCATTTATGTATGATCTTGTACCAGTGGTTGCCGAGAATATGAAGGATTTCTATCCAGATGTACAAGCAAAAGAAGAATTCATTGCGAAAGTGATCAAGAACGAAGAAGAACGTTTCCATGAAACGTTGAATGAAGGGTTAGCCATTTTGTCAGAGGTCATCAAGAAAGAAAAAGACAAAGGCAGCTCACAAATTTCAGGAGAAGACGTATTTAAACTGTATGACACATATGGATTCCCTGTCGAACTAACAGAGGAATATGCACAAGATGAAAACATGACAGTTGATGCTGAAGGCTTCCAAGCGGAAATGGATAAACAGCGTGACCGTGCAAGAAAGGCGAGACAAGATGTTGGCAGCATGCAAGTTCAAGGCGGTGCTTTAGGCGATATCAAAGTAGAAAGCACTTTCGTTGGATACGAAACCTTAACAGCAGCATCTCGCATCATTGAACTGCTTCAAGATGGTGAAATTGTAGCCGAAGCGCATGAAGGAGAAACGGTTCAGATTCTATTAGACGAAACGCCTTTTTATGCAGAAAGTGGCGGTCAAGTAGCTGACAAAGGATCTTTAAAAAGTGAAGAAGCCATCATTGAAATCAAAGATGTCAAAAAGGCGCCAAACGGACAGCACGTCCATGAAGGATTGGTTGTCAGCGGCACGGTGAAAAAAGGGCTTGAGATGACGGCAGAAGTGGAAACGGCTCTTCGAAAAGGAATTGTCAAAAACCATACAGCAACTCACCTGCTTCATCAGGCACTGAAAGACGTATTAGGCAGCCACGTGAACCAATCAGGCTCATTGGTGAACGAAAACAGACTACGCTTTGACTTCTCTCATTTTGGACAAGTCACAAAAGAAGAGTTGTCACAAATCGAAAAAATCGTCAATGAAAAGATTTGGGAAGGCATCTCTGTTGCGATCGACCTCAAACCAATTGCTGAAGCCAAAGAAATGGGCGCTATGGCGTTATTTGGTGAAAAATACGGCGATATTGTACGTGTTGTGCAAGTAGGCGAATACAGCATCGAGCTATGCGGCGGCTGCCATGTGCAAAATACAGCTGAAATTGGTTTGTTTAAAATCGCGTCTGAATCAGGGATTGGTGCTGGAACAAGACGTATCGAAGCTGTTACTGGCAAAGGTGCCTATGAAGAATTAAATGATCAACTTGCCATTTTAGAAAAGGCAGCAAGTGAGCTAAAAGCAAGTACAAAGGATGTACCGAAACGTATTGCATCTTTACAGGCTGATTTAAAAGAGGTTCAAAGAGAAAATGAATCTCTTCTCGCCAAATTAAGTCAAGCAGAAGCAGGCTCTATTTTAGAAAAAGTCACGGACATTGGCGGCGTCAAAGTATTAACGGAAAAAGTGAACGCAAAAGATATGAACCATTTAAGAACAATGGTAGATGACCTAAAAGCCAAATTAGGATCAGCTGTCATTGTACTTGGAGCGGTTCAAAATGGAAAAGTCAATATTTCAGCAGGTGTGACAAAAGACGTGATTGAAAAAGGACTTCACGCAGGAAAGCTTGTCAAACAGGCGGCTGAAATCTGTGGTGGAGGCGGAGGCGGACGCCCAGATATGGCCCAAGCAGGCGGAAAACAACCAGAAAAGCTTGAAGAAGCACTGGCAACTGTCGAAGAATCTGTCAAATCCGTTTTATAATCTGCCAATGTAGTGTAGAATAATGGTATATTAGATCATGCTTGCTATTAGAATGTTGGAAAAGAGGTGCAAGAAGCAGTGAGTTCATTTGATAAGACAATGAAGTTTAACTTCTCTGATGATTCAGCTGAAACCAATGTGAATGAAGTGCTCATCACAGTTCATGATGCACTACAAGAAAAAGGATATAACCCGATCAATCAAATTGTCGGATACTTGCTGTCAGGCGACCCTGCTTATATTCCAAGACATCAGGATGCACGCAACCTAATTCGTAAACTAGAACGAGACGAATTAATTGAGGAATTGGTTAAATCGTACTTAGAGACACATAAAGAGGCGTAAATATGAGAATTTTAGGCTTAGATTTAGGCACGAAAACCCTCGGTGTTGCCATCAGTGATGAAATGGGATGGACAGCACAAGGGATTGAAACGATCAAAATTGATGAAGCAGGCGGAGACTTCGGTCTCACCCGCCTGTCTGAGATCATATCGGAATATGGAGCAGATAAAATTGTACTCGGCTTTCCAAAGAATATGAACGGTACAGTCGGCCCAAGAGGCGAGGCTAGCCAATCATTTGCGAAAGTGTTAGAAAACACGTACAATGTTCCTGTTGTGCTTTGGGACGAGCGATTGTCTACAATGGCAGCAGAAAAAATGCTCATCTCAGCCGATGTGAGCAGACAAAAGCGGAAAAAAGTCATTGATAAAATGGCGGCTGTTATGATCCTGCAAGGGTATTTAGACAGCTTAACTTAAAATGAGGTGAATCCAATGGAACACGGAGAAAAACAAATTACAATCGTTGATGATAATGGAAATGAACAACTTTGCGAAGTCCTATTTACTTTTGAAAGCGATCATTTCAACAAATCATACGTCCTTTACTACCCAATTTCTGAGCAAGACAACGAAGAAATTGAAATTCACGCGTCAAGCTTTACACCAAACGAAAACGGCGAAGATGGCGAGCTTGAGCCAATTGAAACAGACGAAGAGTGGGACATGATTGAAGAAACGTTAAATACGTTTTTAGAACAAGAAGACGAAGAAGCGTAAAAGAAAAGACCTGCGGAGTAGACGAAATTAGTCTCAAACGCAGGTCTTTTTTTGATCATGGCAGTTTCGAGGTGATGATCAGCTTTTGATTTTTTTCCGGGTGGTTTTGGTGAAGCAAATAAAGACCATTATCAAATGCTAAATCATAATGAGATTTTCCCTTCAATTTACCAAGGTCTTTGATTGAGCCATTCTCTTCTTTGAAGATAAAGTAACCTTCTTCACCAGATCCTTCTCTATAGAGAAGGATCTGTTTCTGATCATCAACCACGATCGATCCACTTCCATCCCTCTCTTTTTTTGTGATGGGTTTTGTTTGTTTAGTTTTCATGTCATAAAAGAGTAATTGACTTTGATAGATTGCTCCTTCAGAATCAGTAAAAGACTTTTCATATAAAAATTGATGATCGTTCAAAAGTTTCCCATCGCTAATCAGATCATGATTTAAATTGACTTCTTGGAGTTCCTCTGTTGTGAAGTTGTAAATATACGCGTGCATCTTTTCATTTTTTTGATTAAAAAACAGGAGCTTGTCTTCGTATACGGAAAGATGTGAATAATCCTTCGTTAGCTTAAAGAGTTTTTTCGTCTGCTTTTTACTTAGGTCTCTCATAAAAATATGTGCTTCATCTTTTTCTTTATGATGAGTTACCCATACAACACGATGACCCGTCAATTCAAGAGTAACATCTAATAACTCTGAATCATCCATCTGTTTGATTAACTCAATTTTTTGTGTTTTTATGTTCATCGCATAATAATTCATTTGTCCACCGAATTGATCACTGTCAATCCAAACGACCCAGTCTTTATTAGATTTGACTTCCTGTATGAAAGGATGATCAAATGTTGTGGTAAATAGTGTTTTGTTTTTTTGTGTTTTTCTATTAAATTCAACCACTTTGTTTGGCATCTCAGAAGGGCTGTGATCGTCTACACTTAAAAATACGCTGTCATCATTGGCTGAGACGGCATGAATACCTTGATAGTTGAGTTGAGTTGTTTGATCTAATACTTTGTCTTCAATTGTCATTTGTATTTGTTTATTTGAAGCAGTCTCTTTTTGATTACAGCCGTAAAGAGAGAGCGTCACCCCTATACTGAATAGGAGTATCATATATTTACGCAAATTGTGTTCCTCCAATGTTCCATGATTTGATTGAAAAAGTTTGTTAAAAAAAAATATAAGACAAGCTTTGAAGATGATACCATCTAAATCATGGAAGAGTAAATAAAATCCATCATCATTTAAGTTTAATTTAATGAGGTGAGTAAGTAATTGCCGAATTCTGCCGAATCATGTACTATAAAAACTAGACGTGAGGAGGGCAATGCATGTTTTCAGAACAAAAGAAACGACCATTTTTCAAAAGGAAAATGGGGATGATCCTGTTATCTGTACTTGGTGTGATCATCATTGCTGCATTATCAGGCTTTATCTATGTTAAATCAGCACTCGGACCAGTCGATCAAAAAAGCAAGCAAACGATTAATATCCATATTCCAAATGGAACGTCTGTCCGAGACATTGCAAGTATATTAAAAGAAAATCGATTGATTTCAAATGACACGCTGTTTACTTACTATGCAAAATACAAAAATGCTTCAGGCTTTAAAGCGGGATATTTCCATTTGAAACAATCAATGGACGCAGATCAGCTCATCAAAAGGCTGACGTCTGGCGGCACAGATTATGCCTTTCAGCTGGTGATTCCAGAGGGGAAACAACTGTCTGACATTGCAACGATTATTGCAAATGAGACGAATTATTCAGCGAAGGAAGTAGAGGCAAAACTAAATGATCCAGGGTTTATTCAATCGCTGATGAAAAAATACCCAAAGACTGTGACATCCCAAGTAGAAGGGAAACTTGTCAAACACCCGTTAGAAGGTTATTTGTTCCCTGCGACGTATCCGTTTTATCGCGAGGATGAGTCACTAGAAAATATCATTGAGACTATGATTAAACAAACCGATCAATACGTGAAAACGTATGAGAAAGACATGAAAAAGAGAAATATGTCGATCCACGAAGTACTGACGCTTGCATCATTAATTGAAATGGAAGCCACAGAAAAGACGGATCGTGCAAAAATCTCGAGTGTTTTTTATAACCGGTTAGAAATGGACATGCCACTGCAAACAGATCCAACGGTTCTTTATGCGCTTGGTGAGCATAAGTCGCGCGTTTATTATAAGGACTTAAAGGTGAAATCACCGTACAATACGTATGGTAACAAAGGGCTTCCACCAGGACCAATTGCAAATGCGGGGGAATCTTCGTGGAAAGCTGCACTACATCCGGAAAAAACAGACTTTGTTTACTTCCTTGCGAAGAAAAATGGAGAAGTCGTTTTTACGAAAACGTTGAATGAACATAATAAAGCAAAAGCCAAATATATCACAGGCAACAGTTAATGCATGTGAAAGAAAAAGACTGTAGACAAAAGACAATTTGCCTACAGTTTTTTTTCATGGCAACTCCCATTTTATAGGTTCGCAAATATAATTTCTTTGTGGTAAAATATATCGGGTTGTTTTTACTTAGATGAACGAAAGATTGACGTAAAAGAGAGCTGCATAAGGCAGGACTCTTCTTTTTCAGGTCATGAAGGAGCTAGACATATAATGACAATCGAAGATGATCAAATCAATGATTATATTGAAAATTTAATTCCCACAGGTCCTGATGCAATCGTTCAATTAGAGGAATATGCCAACTTGCATCATGTTCCGATCATGGAAAAGGTCAGCATTGAGCTTTTATTACAGTTGCTTTCAGTGAAAAAACCGAAGAAAATTCTTGAGGTTGGGACCGCGATTGGCTATTCTGCTATTCGTATGGCTACAGATTTGCCAGATGCGGACATTTATACAATTGAGCGAAATGCGAAGCGTTATGAAGAAGCGACACGCAATATTGAAGCATTTCAGTTGAAAGAAAGAATACATGTGTTTTTTGGTGATGCCATTGAATCAGCAGAAGCGGTTCAGACGATGGCCCCATATGACGTGATCTTCATTGACGCCGCAAAAGGACAATATAAACGCTTTTTTGAGCTGTTTGAGCCGATGCTAGCAGATGAAGGGATGATCATTACTGACAATGTCTTATTCAAAGGCTTAGTGGCAACGAATTACGAAGAAGAAATAGAAGATAAACGAAAGAAACAATTAATAGGAAAAATCGATCGATATAATCAATGGTTGATGTCAAATCCTGATTACAAGACGTGTATCATCCCAGTTGGAGATGGGATCGCCATCAGTACAAAAAGAGGTGACAAATCGTGAAAAAACCAGAATTGCTTGTGACGCCAAGTAAGGTGTCAGATGTACTGCCATTAATTGAGGCGGGAGCTGATGCATTTTTAATCGGCGAGCAAACATACGGTATCCGCCTTGCAGGTGAGTTTACAAGAGAAGATGTCAAAGAAACGGTTGAACTTGCCCATGCACATAATAAAAAAGTCTACGTGGCCATGAATGCCATTTTCCATAATGACCGTGTTCCACTGCTTGGAGATTATTTGACCTTCCTCGAGGGAATCAATGTAGATGGTGTAGTGTTTGGAGATCCAGCTGTGATCATGGCAGCAAAGGAAACTGGTGTAAAGCTACACCTTCATTGGAGTACAGAAACCACTGGGACAAACCATTTTACTTGTAACTACTGGGGCAGAAAAGGCGCCACACGTGCTGTTTTAGCTAAAGAACTCAACATGGACAGCGTCATTGACATAAAAGAAAATGCCGAGGTTGAAATTGAGATTCAAGTACATGGGATGACGTGTATGTTCCAATCCAAACGTACATTGATTGGGAACTATTTTGAATATCAAGGCAAACAAATGGATGTAAAAGGCAGAGATATGAAAGAAGGACTATTCCTTCATGATGAGGAGCGCCAAAACAAATATCCAATCTTTGAAGATGCAAACGGCACACATATCATGAGTCCAAATGATGTCTGTATGATTGATGAATTAGAGGAATTTGTGGATGCAGGCATTGATTCATTTAAAATTGACGGAATTTTAAAGTCACTTTCGTACATGACAGAAGTGACGTCTTTATACCGTAAAGCCATTGACTTGCTCATGACAGATAGAGAAGCATATGAAGATCAAAAAGACGATTGGGTGGCACGTATTGAAGAGATTCAACCAGTTAACCGGTCAATCGATACAGGATTCTTCTTTAAAGAAACGGTTTATTAATCGTAAAAGGAGGTAACGGAAATGGCACTTTTAAAGGATGGAATTTCTGAAATAATCAATGGAAAACGTGTCATTACAAAAAAACCAGAGTTACTTGCACCAGCAGGTAACTTAGAGAAACTGAAAATCGCTGTGCATTATGGTGCAGATGCCGTCTTTATTGGAGGAAAAGAATTCGGACTTCGTTCAAATGCAGATAACTTTTCAATAGAAGAAATGGCAGAAGGTGTTGAATTCGCGAAAAAATATGGTGCATGTATTTATGTCACAACGAATATCTTTGCACATAATGAAAATATGGACGGGCTAGAAGAATATCTTCAAGCAATTGAAGGTGCCGGTGTCACAGGGATTATTGTGGCAGATCCGCTCATCATTGAAACGTGTAAACGAGTTGCACCAAAGTTAGAAGTTCATTTAAGCACACAGCAATCTCTTTCAAATTGGAAAGCCGTTCAGTTTTGGAAGGAAGAAGGGCTTGAACGTGTGGTGCTCGCGCGTGAAACAAGTGCGCTAGAAATAAAAGAAATGAAAGAAAAGGTTGATATTGAAATCGAGACATTCATCCATGGTGCAATGTGTATCGCCTATTCTGGCCGCTGTGTGCTAAGTAACCATATGACAGCGAGAGATTCCAATCGCGGCGGATGTTGTCAATCTTGTCGATGGGACTATGATCTATATCAACTAGAAGGTACCGAAGAATCGCCTTTATTTGGTGAAGAAGATGCGCCGTTTGCAATGAGTCCTAAAGACTTAAAGCTTGTAGAATCGATCCCGCAAATGATTGAAATGGGGATTGATAGCTTAAAGATTGAAGGACGAATGAAATCGATTCATTATATCGCAACGGTCGTCAGCGTGTATCGTAAAGTCATCGATGCCTATTGTGCAGACCCAGACCATTTTGTGATCCAGCAAGAATGGTTAGATGAATTAGATAAATGTGCAAACCGAGATACAGCGCCAGCCTTTTTCGAAGGAGTACCAGGAACAGATGAACAAATGTTTGGCACTCATGGAAAGAAAACCACATTTGATTTTGTAGGGCTTGTGCTGCATTATGATGAAAAAGAACAAATGGTAACCTTACAGCAGCGTAATTTCTTTCAAGTAGGGGATGAAGTGGAATTCTTCGGACCTGAAATTGAGAATTTCACATGCAAGATAGACACCATCTGGGATGAAAAAGGCAACGAACTTGAAGCCGCTCGTCATCCGCTACAAATCGTGAAATTTAAGTTGGATCAAAAAGTATACCCTAGCAACATGATGAGAAAGGGGAAATCATAGACCCATGGGGAAAAAACCAGTGGTGATTGGAATCGCTGGTGGCTCTGGCTCAGGTAAAACGAGCGTCACCAATTCCATCTACGAAAAATTCAAAGGACATTCTATCCTCATGCTTCAGCAAGACTTATATTATAAAAATCAAAGTCATATGCCATTTGAAGAGCGTTTGCTCACGAACTATGATCACCCGCTTGCATTCGACAATGACCTCATGATTGAGCATTTGGAACAATTATTAAGATACGAACCGATTGAAAAACCAATATATGATTTTAAATTATATACACGTTCAGAAGAGACATTGCACGTTGAACCAAAGGATGTTATCATCGTCGAAGGGATTTTTGCTCTAGAAGATGAGAGATTAAGAAATCTGATGGATATTAAACTGTATGTCGATACGGATGCAGATCTTCGGATCATTCGCCGCCTTTTACGTGATATGAAAGAAAGAGGTCGTTCTATTGATTCAGTGATCGAGCAATACGTGTCTGTCGTGAGACCAATGCATAATCAATTCATTGAACCAACAAAACGGTACGCTGATATCATCATCCCAGAAGGCGGACAAAACCATGTCGCGATCGACTTAATGGTGACAAAAATTCAAATGATTCTTCAAAACCGAGAGGACTAATGAAGAAAAAGACCTTTACATCGTGAAAGGTCTTTTGAACATATTAAGATTGATGCTTTGCCAGACATAGGACAAAAGATTTAATATGATAGGAAAATAATACGATCATCCAGAAGTGAGAAAGTAAAAGATCAGACGGTAAAAATGGATGTTGTGAACGTTTTGTAAAAGTATATTAAAAAAACAACAAACAAATCGTCATAAATTTTCAAACAATTCTTGATCAAAATGCAATTTTGTAATAATATAGCATAGACATATCGTACACGGATCATATCATGTATTGAATGAAGAAGAATGGTTAAGCTATTCTTCTACATAAGATTGAACTGGCTAAACGAGGTACAGGAGCTTCCTGTGCCTTTCCACAGTTTGTGCGATGAAGATGAACCATGAGAGTACGACTCACCTAATGATCAAAATAATAATAGTTGCATCTTCTAGGGACGCCGTGTATGATGGGGTTTTACGAATATGAGACAGAAAGAATGAGGGCCTGCAAATGTCCTCATTCTTGTATATTTTCAGTCGTTACTCACATGCAGAATTGTTGCATGCTTGAGGATTAATAGAAGGAGTGAATGATTTATGGCACATGAAAAAGTATTTCCAATGACAGAAGAGGGAAAGCATAAACTAGAAGAAGAACTTGAATATTTGAAAACGGTTAAACGTAAAGAGGTTGTCGAGCGGATCAAAATCGCTAGAAGCTTCGGAGACCTCTCTGAGAACTCAGAATATGATTCTGCAAAAGAAGAACAAGCGTTTGTAGAAGGCCGTATTACAACGCTTGATAATATGATTCGTAATGCGAAAATCATTGAAGATGAAGGAAACTCCAATGTGGTTTCTCTAGGGAAAACCGTGACATTCGTTGAATTACCAGACGGTGAAGAAGAGTCTTATACGATTGTCGGAAGTGCAGAGGCAGATCCTTTTGAAGGGAAAATTTCAAACGATTCTCCGATTGCTAAAAGTTTATTAGGTAAACAAGTAGACGACAAAGTCACCGTTCAAACACCTGGTGGAGAAATGTTCGTCCAAATTGTAAAAATTTCATAATCACGTTTACTGCGTAAACACCTCGTCCACAATAGGGACGAGGTGTTTTTATGCGAAAAAAAAGAAGAATTCAATGGATTGGTGCCATCATCTTGTTATTATTTTTCGGCCTCTTCGTAAGATTGGCGGAAATTCAGCTATTTTTCACCGAATCCTTTTCTGCGCTTGATATTAATTTAATTCAGGAAAGTGTCAAGCAACGGACAGAAGAGGTCGTGATCTCAGATGGACGTGGAGAGTTTTTAGATCGAAACGGCGAAATGCTTTTAACAAAGGAACAGCCAGCAGTCATTTTATTTCCTTTTTTACAATATGATCTTCAACATTTAAACCAAACAGCTGACATTCTAGAGATGGAGCATGACGAACTAAAGAGACAGTTAATAGAAACAAAGAAGCCTCTTATTCTAAAAGAAAACATCACGAAAAAAAAGCTGAAAGATATCAATGATATGAAATATTCAGGGGTTTACGGCGTATATATGAAAGAGAAGGACAAAAAAAGACTAGCCCTCCATACATTAGGCTTTACAAGTGAGAATCCAGAATTACTAAGAAAACGATATCCTGATAAAAAGGACCTCTCAATCCGTACAGAGATTGGGACATTTGGTTTGGAGAGTACGTTTGATGAATTCCTCTTACCTGAACAAGACACAAAATTACTCTATCATGTCGATGGAAAGGGAAACCCTTTGTTCGGAATGGACGTCAAATATACAGCAGAAGCCAATTCGTTTTATCCGCTACAAGTTCAGACAACGATGGATGGAGACATGCAAGCTGACATGGAGACGATTCTCAAAGAACAAGGGGTGAAAAAAGGTGGGGCGGTGCTACTCGATATTGAACAAAGTAGTGTGCTCGCCATGGCAAGTGTCCCGAATATCACAAGTCACAATCGGCATGAGGCAAGGAATTATATGCTGACTGCTAATGCACCAGGTTCTGTGTTTAAAACGACTGTTTTAGCTGCAGCCATAGAAAAAAATCTCGATCAGCCGCAAACCATGTATGATTGTCGAAAGAATTTATATGGAGAGCTAGAGGGAAAACAGGGCATGCTGAATCTATCTGAAAGCTTTGCCCAAAGTTGCAATTATACGTTCGCGACACTTGCTGAAAAACTCATCCAAATTGATCCGCAAATGATCGAGAAAACAGCGGAGAAACTCGGGCTTATCAACCGAGCTGGCTGGGAAGGGGACGTCTACCATCAGAAGCAATTCAAACAATTTGATCGAGAAGAAACAGGAAGAGTATGGGGAGATAAACGAGACAAGCATGTCAAAAAAGCCATTGCCCAAACAGCCATCGGACAAAAAAACGTCAAAACAACCCCATTACAAATCGCCAACATGATGGCGACGATTGCAAGAGGCGGAGAAAGACGAGAAGTGAGAATGGCAGATAAGGTGCTGTATCAAAATGGAACAACGATGGTTACCTTCCAAAACAAGCGAGCGCAAGGAGAGAGCATCGACCGCTATACGGCACAAAAATTACAAAAGTACTTAAGGCAGGTGGTCACGGCAGATAAAGGAACGGGAAGACGATTTCAAGATTTACCATTTGAAGTAGCAGGGAAATCAGGTACTGCACAAACCGGCAATAAAGACAAAAGTGGGAATCCCCTCTATCATAAATGGTTTGCTGGATACTTTCCTGTGAAAAATCCAAAGTATGCCCTTGTTGTCGTTCATCTCGATGAGACAAGTGGCCGTGCTAAGACAAATGATGCATTTTATGATATTGTAAAAAAGGTCAATGAAATTGAAAAGAAACAGACATAGAACATCCCGTCATGTCATGTTAGAATAGTAACGACTTAGGGAACAGAGGCAAAGGAGTGCAGAGATTTTGAGTAGAAATTCTCGATTTGAACATCGTGATAAGCGCAGAAAGGCGAATATGGTGCTTAACATATTAATTGGTATCGTTGTGGTGCTTATTTTGGTTGTTGCATCGAGTTTGTTAATTTTTAATAAACCACAAAATACAGATGTAGCGAAGGACCCATCGAAAACCGCCCCTGCATCGAGTGAAAATAAACAAACCTCAGATGAAGATGTGAAAGATCAACAAAAAGACACATCTGATGATACAGACAAAAAACAAGATGACTCATCTGAAGAGCAATCTAACGATCAAGACGAAGAGTCAGAGAAAACTGATGATAAGGATCAACCAAATAAAGATGCGTTAAAAGATGCCAAAGAAACAGATGGTGGAAACAAAAGTGATGTAGACAAAACGTATGAAAACGATGACTGGGAGCCAGTAGGAACAGAGCAATCCGGTACGCATACAGCCACTTATGATTCTAACTCTGTAGACTGGAAAGAAATGATCAAAGCCATGTCATATGCAACAGGAATCTCAGAAGATGAGATGACGGTCATCTGGTTAGGAAATAACGGTGGACCTCAAGATGCAAAAGGAACCATTCGAGATAAATCAACAGGTGAACGTTACCGTGTTGAAATTACTTGGGTGGATGAAAAAGGCTGGAAACCTGAGAAGGTTGAAAAATTAAAATAAACACAAAAAAAGATAGCGTCATGCTATCTTTTTTTATTTAGACATTAGCTTTAAAATGAACAACCGCTGTATACAATATCCGTTCATCGATCACAGTGGTTTGATGACTCACAGAATGAACAGATAGCAAAATGGCTTGATTATGTTCAATCTGCTTTTGAATGTTTTGTTCAAGTTCTTTAAGAGAAGTTGCTTCAAAAAACTCAATTTTGTCCTTTAAAAAATCCAATTGAAAATCCATTCGATTCACTCCTTCATGTCTAGACCCATCATAATCTCTCTTTTTCAAAAGGGCAAACATTTTTCAGGATTTTTTAGTAGGAAAGAAGCAGAAGATGTGGTAGGATAGGAACTGTTCGACGGAATAAATCATACTATACTTATAGGAATAAATAGATAAAGTGGAGGGAAAGAACATGGGACGTGAGTTTCTTTCTTTATTTGATCATTGGGCGGAGTCTTATGACGACACAGTAAGTGGTCATGATGAACAATATGAAGCGGTCTTCCGCCATTACCCGGAGATTTTAAAAGCGATTGTGGAACGTTCAGGTGAGAGTGTTCTCGAATTTGGAAGTGGCACAGGCAATTTAACGGCTTCCCTGCTTGCAGCGGGTAAACAAGTATTTGGCGTTGAGCCATCTGATGCGATGAAGAATGCGGCTTTACAAAAGGGAATGCCGAACGTATTTCATGAAGGTGATTTTTTGTCGTTTCCAGCACCACCTTTTGAGCCTGATACGATTGTGAGCTCTTATGCTTTCCACCATTTAACCGATGAAGAAAAAAAACAAGCTATTCGCACCTATAGCAACATCCTTCACTCAGATGGTAAAATAGTCTTTGCTGATACAATGTTTCAAAATCAAGCAGCACATCAAGATGAAATCGACAAAGCGAAAGCCGCTGGATTTTATCAGCTTGCAGAAGATTTAGAAACGGAATACTACCCATCTATTGATGTGTTAAAGCAAATCTTTGAAGAAGCTGGGTTTAGCACATCTTTTGACCAAATGAATGATTTTGTTTGGATCGTAGAAGCGAAGAAAAGGGAATGAAAGGATGTTTTTGATTTGAAAATCGCAGTAATAGGTGCAATGGAAGAGGAAGTTACGATTTTAAGAGATCAATTAAAGAATGCCACTCAAGAAAACATCGCTGGGTGTGAATTTACAACAGGTGTTTATGAAGATAAAGAAGTCATTTTATTGAAATCAGGAATTGGAAAAGTAAATGCGGCAGTCAGTACTACGCTTCTACTCGACCGTTTTCAGCCAGATTATGTGATCAATACAGGATCTGCTGGCGGCTTCCATCACTCATTAAATGTAGGAGATATTGTCATATCGACGGACGTGAGACATCATGATGTAGATGTGACGGTCTTCAATTACGAATATGGACAAGTGCCAGGCTTACCAGCTGCTTTTGTTGCAGATGAAAAACTGGTGAAGCTTGCAGAAGAATCTGCTTTAGAGATTGAACATATTCAAGTGGCAAAAGGGACCATTGCAACAGGAGATTCGTTTATGAATGATCCTGATCGTGTAGCGTTTGTAAGAGAGAAGTTTCCTGAGTTATATGCGGTGGAAATGGAGGCTGCTGCCGTTGCACAAGTGTGCGAATTGTTTGGAACGCCGTTTGTTGTCGTTCGAGCATTGTCGGACATTGCAGGGAAAGAATCAAATGTCTCTTTTGACCAATTTCTTGAGCAAGCAGCGATTCACTCAACAGACCTTGTCCTGCGTATGATAAAGCAAACACAATAATAAAGAAGGGGTTTCCCCCTTCTTTTCCATACAAAGGAAGGGATTAGAATATGGCGATCATACAAGATATGACGGAATTAATTGGGCAGACACCCCTTTTGAAGATCACGCATATGGACGTACCAGACGGTGTTGAACTGTATGCAAAGCTTGAAATGATGAATCCAGGCGGAAGTATTAAAGATCGATTAGGTGATATGGTGATTCAAGAAGCCATTGCGACAGGTCGACTTAGGGCAGGTGGAACGCTCATTGAAGCGACAGCTGGAAACACAGGAATTGGGCTTGCATTAAGCGCAAGGAAATATCAACTAAGAACCATCTTCTTTGTGCCAGAACATTTTAGTCAAGAAAAACAACAGCTTATGAAGGCGCTTGGCGCAGAGATTGTCCACACACCAAGAAAAGAAGGCATGCAGGGTGCCATCAAGCGAGCACTTGAACTAGAGGCAAGCCTTGACAATGCGTATTGCGTTTTACAATTTAAAAACCAAGTAAATCCATTGACTTACTATAAAACGTTAGCGCCTGAGCTATGGTCTGAGTTAGAGGGGAAAATTGATATTTTTGTTGCAGGAGCTGGGTCTGGCGGGACTTTTCAAGGGTGTGCCGCATATTTAAAAGAGCAAAATGCCGCATTAAAAACGGTGATCGTTGAACCAGAAGGGTCCATTTTAAATGGTGGAGAGCCTGGCCCTCACAAAACGGAAGGCATTGGGCTTGAATTTATCCCGGAATATATGGAAACAGAGTTATTTGACAAGATCTACACGGTCAGTGATGATGATGCGTTTCGAATGGTCAAAAAAGCAGCCCAAAAGGAAGGCGTACTCATTGGGAGCTCATCTGGCGCTGCTCTATTTGCCGCATTAGAGGAAGCAAAAAAGGCAGCACCAGGGACAGTCATTGTTACGATTTTCCCTGACAGCAGTGAGCGTTATTTAAGTAAAGCTATTTATGAGGGAGGAAAATAAAAATGAAACCGAAAACGATGATGATCCACAGTGGAATAACAGGTGATGAAAAAACTGGTGCAGTATCTGTTCCGATTTACCAAGTGAGTACGTATAAGCAGCCAAAAGCAGGTGAACATACTGGTTATGAATATTCCAGAACAGCGAACCCAACGAGAACAGCACTTGAATCTGTGATTCGTGACCTTGAAGGAGGAGCAAGTGGCTACGCATTTGGATCAGGTATGGCGGCGATTACTGCGGTCATGATGTTGCTGAAAAGTGGTGACCATGTTGTGCTGACAGACGATGTATATGGCGGGACTTATCGCGTCATCACCAAGGTTCTAAACCGAATTGGAATTGATGCTACGTTTGTCGATACAAGTGATCCGGAAGCGGTGAAAGAGGCCATTTTGCCTCACACAAAAGCAGTGTACATTGAAACGCCAACCAATCCTTTATTGAAAATGACAGATTTGAAAACCATTGGTCACATCACAAAAGAAGCGAACATTCTCATGATTGTCGATAACACTTTTTTAACACCGTACTTCCAAAAGCCAATTGAATATGGTGCAGACATTGTTTTGCACAGTGCCACAAAATATTTAGGTGGTCACAGTGATGTTGTGGGCGGACTTGTCGTGACAGCAACGAAGGAGTTAGGAGAAGAACTACACTTTGTACAAAACTCTACAGGTGGTATTCTTGGACCGCAGGATTCGTGGCTACTCATGAGAGGGATGAAAACGCTTGGTTTAAGAATGGAAGCACATCAACAAAACGCACTGAAAATCGCAACGTTTTTAGAACAGCACCCGGCCATTACTCGTGTTTATTATCCAGGTCTTCAAGCGCACCCAGGTCACGAGCTAGCAAAAACACAAGCATCAGGATTCGGCGGAATGATCTCTTTTGATATTGGAAAAGAAGAGAATGTCGATGTATTTTTAAGTCAGCTTAAGTTGTTTACGATTGCCGAAAGTCTTGGTGCGGTTGAAAGTTTAATTTCTGTTCCAGCAAGAATGACGCATGCGTCTATCCCGAAAGATAGACGAGAAGCATTAGGGATTACAGATGGTTTAATTCGTATTTCGGTAGGAATTGAAGATATTGACGACTTATTACATGATCTCGAACAAGGACTAGATGCGCTAGCGAATGGATAGATTTACATGCTCCTCGCTTTCTCTCACTATGTTAAGCTATCAATAGACATAGACACAGGAAGGTGAAACAAGTGAAGGAAAAGTGGAGTGGTTTAGTGACAGATTACAAGCAATACGCTTTTATTTTGCTAGCTGTTAGCGCCTTTTTATATATTGGTACGATCTTGCCAAATCAGCAAATCGAGGCATATCCAAAAATGCTCATGCTTGGGGTAGATATTGTTTTCTTAGTAGCGGCTTTTCTTTGTGTCAAGCGTGCGCTGTTTTTTCAAAAGAAGCTTCAAGAACTGGATGAAGATTAACCCGAAAAAGTCTCCTCACTGGATGAGGGGGCTTTTTTTGTTGTGTAAATGATGGTCATCAGTGAGTCGAAAACACAAAAAACGTCTAATTTTCTAAAAACAGGTTTACAAAATGGTCCCCTGTGGATATACTGGCAAAGTAATGAAAAAAACGTAAAGGAGGCTGAAGAATATGTTATTCGCAAATTCATGTGATCCATTCAACAAACAATTTCATCATGTCATCAGCCTGTGGAAGAGCTCGTATCCTTCCTTTACCTTTTACGGCACACGCTCCATAACCGTTTAGTTTTTTGAGGATTTCACGCATCATTCCATTGCAGGTTGAGAGACATTGTCTTTTGATCTGTATTTTTGTGCGCCCGCAGGTCAATTGATAGAAAAGATCTGCGGGCTATTTCGCGTGTTGCGAACTGAAGGGAGGTGAGCGTATATGACAATCCATTTATTTTTTATTACACTAACGATCCAGCGTAAATACAAGGATATTGACACCGTTCTTCATGAACAAGAGGTCGAAACGTTTTATGAAGAAATGAAACAAAAACAACTAAAGTATATGAACTAATGTAATGAAAACATTTCGCAGAGGAGGAGATTGACATGTTTATGATGCTGGCAATACTTGATTGTTATACGATGGAGAAGGACCAAGTTTAGACACGCTCACATGAATGAACCTCACATATGATAATCGCATAAGGCGATTGTGAGGTGATCAAAGAATGTCAATGTCACCATTTATGAGATTCCCGTCAGTTGGACACGGATATGCGTCGATTCCCCATTCCTTAAAGCATGGCTATGGCAATCCATATCGATTGCAAAGAGAGCAGCAAGAAATGTCCAGACGTTATATGTATCATTATCCGACCTATTGGTATTAAAGAAAAGGAGCAGAAAACGTCATCGTTTCTGCTCCTTTTACATTAGCAAATCCAGCTAGCACCAATGATGATTAATAAAATGAACAGGACGACAAGCAAAGCAAATCCGCCTGCAAAACCACCACCGTAACCACCGCAGTGACCTCCAGCATAACCATAGCCCATAATCTAGCACCACCTTTATCTAATCAAGATACATTCATAAAATATGCAGCTCCATGGGAAAACGAAATCAATCTAGACAGAAATAATGAAAATGCCTATTCGAAAAATAATGTTCAAGCTGGCGAAACATTTCTGAAAAAGGGACCGTCTAATGAGTGACAAAATAATTAGTACTAGGTCTTAATTTTGTTGAATGAGTGCCGATATGAATAGAAAGAAAATTCGTAAATAGTAATATTTACTTTTGTAAAGCAGGTGTTGACTTTGATTCAAAGTTGGATTGGAAAACAAATGAGAGAACCAAGAGGTGTGCTCTCAAAATGGGTTGCCCGCTATATGGAAAAAAACCATCATCATGTGAATCAATGGACGATTCAGCTCTTAAATATACAAGAAAATGACCGGATTTTAGAAATCGGAACCGGAAGAGGAACAACTTTATCCAAAGTGGCAGAGAATCTCGATCGAGGGAAGGTCTATGGAGTTGATGCTTCTCACCATATGATTAAATATGCCAAGAGAAAAAACAAAAAGCTCGTGGATCAAAACAAAGCCGTGATCAGACTAGGTAAGGCTGAAAACTTACCTTTCGAAGATAGATCATTTAATAAATTATTTACCGTACAAACCATCTATTATTTGTCCGATTTGGAGCAAGTGTTGAAGGAAGTATATCGTGTTCTTCAAGTCGATGGAGAAGTATTTTTATCTTTTCAGAAAAAGGAATTGCAAAAACAATCCCACGCTTATTCATTGTACAGTGAAGAAGAAATAAGCCGAATGTTCTCCGAATTTCATTTTAGGGATGTATCCGTTTATCACTATGATACATACATTTGCTTCAAAGCCTTAAAATGATGAGAATATTTCCCAGGTAATGAACAAGCACGTAAAAAGAGGCTCTTCGATAGAAGAGCCTTTAGTGTGAAGGCAAACTTTCAGTCAATGACACAAAAAAACAAGAGTTACATGTGAACCCTTGTCTATCATGTAGAAGGCTCTTACTTAGAAGCCTTTTGATTCATATGTAGGCGCCAGCCAGGTGTGTAAGGAATGATAGTATATATAAGGAATTTGTTTGTCGATTAAGGATACCTGTCTGGCTTACTTCTTATATCGACACCGTTTTGTAAAAGTTTAGCTTTTTTTCAAATTTTTATTTTTTATTTTTGGATCCATTTTTGAAACCCTCAACAGATGACGTCTCCTATTTGATCCAATATGCAGGAAAAAGAAGGTAAACCTGGGCGGATAGAGAAAATTGTAGAGACTTCATTTTGATCAAAAAGGGAGGAATGGAAACATGTTGGGAAACAAAGGTGTCGTTTATAAAGGGGCAGGAAATGTAGCAGTTGAGGATATTGGATACCCTGATTTGGTATTAAAAGATGGACCAGGCGTTCCTAAAGCCAATGTTGGACGGAAGTGTGAGCATGGTGTCATATTAAAGGTGATCACCACGAACATTTGCGGGAGTGACCAGCATATGGTGAGAGGACGCACAACTGCACCTGAAGGACTTGTGCTAGGTCACGAAATTACGGGTGAAGTCATTGAGGTTGGACGAGATGTAGAGTTTATACAAAAAGGTGATCTCGTGTCAGTGCCATTTAATATTGCGTGTGGACGATGCGTGATGTGTAAGGAACAAAAAACCCATGTTTGTTTAAATGTAAACCCTGATCGCCCTGGCTCTGCTTATGGATATGTCGATATGGGCGGATGGGTCGGTGGCCAGTCAGAGTATGTCATGGTGCCATATGCAGATTTTCAGCTGCTCAAATTTCCAGACAAAGAGCAGGCGATGGAAAAAATACTCGATTTGACCATGCTTTCAGATATTTTCCCAACAGGTTTCCACGGTGCATATACTGCCGGAGTAAAGACCGGATCTACTGTTTATATTGCTGGTGCTGGACCAGTTGGTCTTGCAACAGCACATTCTGCACAGCTTCTTGGGGCTTCTACTGTGATTGTCGGCGACCTCAATGAGCGGAGGCTGGAGCAAGCCAAAAGCTTTGGCTGCGAGACAATCAATTTACGGAAACATGATCGAATTGGTGAACAAATCACTGACATATTAGGTGAACCAGAAGTCGATTGTGCGGTCGACTGTGTTGGTTTTGAAGCTTCTGGTCATGGAGATCAAGGAGAAGCACCTGCCACCGTATTAAATACAATGATGGATGTCACAAAAGTTGGCGGTAAACTCGGTATCCCAGGACTTTATGTAACAGAAGACCCGGGCGCAGTGGATGAGGATGCAAAAGTGGGTGCTCTAAAGGTCAGAATCGGACTTGGCTGGGCAAAAGCCCATACATTTGTGACAGGTCAAACGCCTGTCATGCAATATCACCGTAGTCTAATGAAATCCATTTTAAGCGGCAGAGCGCAAATTGCCAAAGCCGTTAATGCAACGGTCATTGATCTTGACCAAGCACCAAAGGGATACAGTGATTTTGATTCGGGTGTGGCGAAGAAATTTGTCATTGACCCGCATGGCATGGTGTCAAGATAAACCTTATCAAGTGGTACAAATGGAAAACTTACAGGGAGATCCCTTGTAAGTTTTTTATTAGGTGATACCTTGATCCTATGCGCTTTTACGGTCATTTTTATGATCGTTGGATTGAGAAATATCAAATCGTATTAATTATTCCGACTACTTCCACACTCTTTGCGGTACATGATATTTGATGAAAGTGGTATGCTAGACGACAGCAACTTGTGTAGAAAGGATTTGATGAACGGTGAACTTTCAGCATCAAACAGTCATTGTCACTGGCGCAGCCAATGGTATTGGTGCATGTGTCGCATCAAGTTATGCAAAAGAAGGCGCTCGTGTGGTGCTTGCAGATATAGATGAAGAAAAGGGCAAGCGTTTGGAAGAGCAACTTAGAAATAAATCCTATGAAGTCTATTTTAAAAAAACAGACGTAAAACAAGAACGGGACATTCAAAGCTTGATGGCGTTTGCCAAACAGCGTTTTGATTCGATTGACATTTTGATTAATAATGCAGGTGTGATGTGCACGACATCTCCTTATGATCTGACGGTAGATGATTGGGATCATGTGTTACAGACGAATGTAAGAGGCGCTTTTTTATGTGCGAGAGAGGCAGCCCGTTATATGAAAGAAAATGAAAAAGGCGGCTCCATTGTCAATATTTCATCCACTCGTGCCACAATGTCAGAACCTCATACGGAGGCGTACGCTGCAGCAAAAGGCGGGTTATCAGCGCTTACTCATGCATTGGCTGTCTCTTTTAGTCACGATCATATTACGGTCAATAGTATTTCGCCAGGTTGGATTGAAACGAAGGATGAAAAAAATCTTCGACCAATCGACCATCAACAGCATCTATCGAATCGTGGGGCACCCCAAAGGACATTGTAAAAGCGTGTTTTTATCTAACGGATGAAGACAATCGGTTTGTGACGGGTACAGACCTCGTTGTGGACGGTGGGATGACAAAAAAGATGATTTATGTTGATTAAATTGAAACAGGTATTGACGACTATCTGTCGGCAAAGTACAATATATAACAATTCAGCTGAAGATCGTATAAAAGTAAATACGAGTGTTTATAGAGATCAGTAAATCATATCGATCCCACACAGAGAACTCCGTGAGCTGCGAAGGAGCTGGGAAGAGTGATTGAAACAAGCCTCTTAGCTCTGCACCGGATTCGGATGTGATGGTGGTGTAGCGATGTTCTCACGTTACAGAGAATGGTTGATTGATTATGACCTGTAAAGGTTCATCTGGTAACAGGTGAATGAACTGAGGTGGCAACGCGGAGTAAATCCCGTCCTCAAGACTGAAATGTCTTGGGGGCGGGATTTTTTTATGTTATGGAGAGGAGGATCATACGTGACCAAACATTGGCGTGATATGTGTATGTTGCTTGGAGCCGTTGGCATTGCGAACATAGGAGAATGGATTTATATGATTGCCCTCCATCTACTGATCTTTGAAGAAACGGGTTCTGTCCTAGCTGTTACAGCCGTCTATATGCTGAAACCAATCGCAACTCTTTTGACAAATAGTTGGTCAGGGAGTTTCATTGACCGGTTGAATCAGCGGAATGTCATGGTGGGGTTGGATCTATGTCGAGCCATTTTTATTGCATGTTTACCATTTGCCTTATTATCAGGACACATGCAAATAGTCTATCTATTCATTTTTCTCATTCATATGGCACAAGCTATTTTTCATCCTGCTTCGATGGTATACATGACGCGACTAATTCCTATCAATCAACGGAAAAGATTTAATGCCATTCGGGCATTATTACAATCGGGTGGTTTTTTATTGGGACCTGCGGTTGCGGGTTTGCTGTTTCTTATCGGCACACCTGTTTTGGCAATATATGTGAATGTGATCTGTCTCCTCTTATCCGCACTATTGACGATGGGTTTACCCATACTGGCAAAGCAAGAAAATCGAGATGATGATCAAAACAGTGTTTCTATTTCAGTGTTAAAAGCAGATGCCACACTTGTTCTTCGGTTTAGTCTAGCATCACGCCAAGTCATGGCTGTTTATTTATTATGTAGTGCGGCCATTACGGTAGTGCCGACTGCCATTGATTCTCTTGAAACGGCCTTTGCTAAGGAAGTGCTCCTGCTGACAGATGCAGAATACGGTCTTTTAGTTAGTATCGCTGGGGCGGGAATCATTGCAGGGGCATGTGTGAATTCGTTATTGGTGGAGAAACTGCCGATGTCTATCATGCTTGGTATTGGTAGTTTACTCGTCGCATGTGGCTATTTGATCTTTTCTTTATCTAGTACGTTTGTGGTGGCTGCAGTAGGCTTTTTCGTTCTAGCATTCTTTTTAGCATTTGCCAACACAGGTTTTATCAATTACTATCAAACGAATATTCCGGTAGAGGTGATGGGGAGAGTGGTGAGTGTTTATGCTTTAGGCGAAGCTGTGCTCATCATGGTGATGACAGGTCTTGCTGGTGGAACCGCTCATGTTTTATCAGTACAAATGTCTGTTATGCTCGGTTCTATAACGATGCTTTTCATTTGCCTATTTCTCTGTTTTGTCACTTTTCGTCCATTAAATGTTAAATAAGTTGCACGCTGGATCTGGGAAAATGTGCTATCATTATTTAAGTAAGTGAATGAAATCCAAATCGAATGGAAAAAGGAGTCTTACAAATGAAAGCACTACGCTGGCACGCTCAAAAAGATATTCGCTTAGAAGAAGTTGACGAACCGACAGTTGCTCCAGGTCAAGTGAAACTAAAAGTGAAATGGTGCGGCATTTGTGGCAGTGATTTACATGAATATTTAGGGGGACCTATCTTCATCCCTGTAAACGAACCACATCCACTAACAAAGGAAAAAGCGCCAGTAACACTAGGGCATGAATTTTCTGGAGAGATTGTGGAGGTTGGAGAAGGTGTGAGTCAGTACAAAGTAGGTGACCGAGTGGTTGTTGAACCTATTTTTGCGACGCATGGGCATCAAGGTGCTTATAACTTAGACGAAAACATGGGCTTTCTAGGACTAGCCGGAGGTGGCGGAGGATTTTCTGAATATGTATCGGTCGATGAAGAATTGCTTCACCTATTACCAGATGAATTGTCATATGAACAAGGCGCGCTTGTAGAACCTTCTGCAGTGGCATTATACGCTGTTCGTTCAAGTCAAATTCAAGCTGGGGATACAGCGGCTGTGTTTGGCTGCGGACCAATTGGGTTGCTGATCATTGAAGCTTTGAAAGCAGCTGGGGCGACAGATATTTATGCCGTTGAGCTATCAAAAGAACGGCAAGATAAAGCAAAAGAGCTCGGGGCAAACATTGTGGATCCATCTCAATATGAAGATGTCGTGGAAGAGATCATGCGACGTACGAATGGTGGGGTAGACGTTTCGTTTGAAGTAACAGGTGTATCTGTTGTATTAAAACAAGCGATCCAATCAACGACAATATCAGGCGAAACGATCATTGTGAGCATTTGGGAACAAGGCGCAGAAATCCATCCGAATGACATTGTTCTGAAAGAGCGGACAGTCAAAGGAATTATCGGTTACAGAGACGTATTCCCATCTGTCATCAACTTAATGAGAAAAGGCTATTTCTCCGCAGACACACTCGTCACGAAAAAAATCAAACTAGACGATGTGATTGAGAAAGGCTTCCATACATTAATGAAAGAAAAGGACCAAGTGAAAATATTGGTCAGTGCTGAATAGTGAACTACAAAGGAGAATGGCTTAGGCCATTCTTTTTTTGGTCTTCGGAATATATAGTGGAATTACTTTTTTTAAAGAGTTTGAAAACAATGGATGCCTAAATTTTGGTGAAATGTTATGAGAACATAATCTAACTAACAAGAGTGCTGCAAATGAATTCAATGCTTTGTAAAAAGGAACTTGTGAAGATGATTTTTTAAAAAAACAATAGTATAACAACAATAATATATTAAGTAATGACAACAATTTATTGTAAAACAATAAATTTTGTATTAGGATAATAGGAAAGATAAATAAGTGAGGTGTTTTTTATGAAACGGGGAACAACGCTCTTTTTAAAGGTTGCTGTTTTTCTTATTGGGATTACGGTACTTGCTTTGTGTATATTTATGTTGCCATGGTTAGCAAATGATACCGCAGAAATGTATCCTGAGTTTGCTTATTTGCAATATCCCATTTTAATCGGGCTATACATAACAGCGATCCCATTTTTCATTGCCCTGTATCAGGCTTTAAAACTTTTAAATTACATTGATCATCATCATGCGTTCTCGGAATTGTCTGTCATGGCTTTAAAATATATAAAATACTGTGCAGTGACGATCAGTATCTTATATGTTATAGGGATTATCTTTCTTATGTCACAAAACGCTTCCCAACCAGGAATAGCAGTTATCGGATTTATAATCATTTTCACGTCTGTTGTTATTGCAGTTTTCACTGCAGTTCTTCAGAAATTATTAAAAAATGCTTTAGATATAAAATCCGAAAATGATTTAACGATCTGAGGTGAACACAGTGGCAATTATAATTAATATCGATGTGATGTTAGCGAAAAGAAAAATGAGTGTAACAGAACTATCTGAAAAAGTTGGAATCACTATGGCTAACATTTCTATTTTGAAAAATGGAAAAGCAAAAGCGATTCGATTATCCACTTTAGATGCTATTTGTAAGGCTTTGGATTGTCAGCCTGGGGATATTCTTGAATATCAAAGTGATAAGGATACCCAAAAATAAATAAACAAATAATAAATTTAATAAGGGGTTAAGAATGTATGAAGAAATCGTTATTTTTATCAATGTCATTTTTGATCGTGATGTTGTTATCAGCTTGTACAGATCAATCTATGGAACCAAATGAGAATAACATGATTTTAAGTATAAAAAATAATGCTAATTTTGATTTTTACTCGATAGAAATCAGCACTGATAAAACGACAGGCGGTATAAGTAATGCTGATGGTTCCAACATACAAAAAGGAGATACACTTAGAACAGAATATATTGATCAAGAAGACTTTGATTTAGAAGGAGAATCAACATTTGAATTTGTGTTAATAGGTAAAGAGGGAAATAGAATACCATTAAAAGAAATGACACTTGAACTAATGACGAACAAAGAATACCTCTTCGAAATTACTGGTGATTCGATAAAGGAAGCCGATTTAAAACGAGTAAAATGAGTTTATCTGTCAGAGTAAGTGAATAATGATGAGATCTATACTTGATACCTTCACACCAATAAACAATTTGTCAGACCTGTTATTCCTACCTTTGGTCATAAGGTCTATATGTTAGAATGGATATTTAAACCAGTTGCGTAATTGAGGGGGATCACAGAATATGATCAGGGTAGATGTTGCATATGCACTCATTTATAACGAAATGAAAGAAGAACTTTTAATGGTTCATAACATAGGGAGTGATTGGTCTCTTCCAGGTGGTACGGTTGAAAAAGGGGAAACTCTCGAGCAGGCAGTTATCCGCGAGACAAAGGAAGAAACCGGTTTATCAATCGTTGTACAAAACATTGTAGCAGTTAACGAAGCATTTTTTAAAGAAAGAGGACATCATGCCTTATTTATCACTTTTGCTGCGAAAATCATAGAAGGAGAAATCTCAATACAAGATAAAAATGAAATTTCGGAAGTCAAGTGGGTCGGCATACAAAGGGCAAATGAATTAATGCCTTATCACCCTAATGGAGTAGAATCATTACTGACAAACGCTTCAAGGTATACTTTTCAAGGTTAAACGTACCGGACATTCGTTTGATCAGACAATAAATATCAGAACTTCCAATCAACAACAAATGCGAGCAGAGCTTTTCATAAAGAGACATTCATTTGAATAGTGATAAGTAATAGGGTGTTTATGACTAAGGGAGATGACATCATGTTTTATCACATCAAAGAACTGCAATATGAGGCAAAGCCTTCTAAGCCAGACCCTCTTTATGCGAAAAAGCTCCAGGAAGTGTTGGGCGGTCAATATGGAGAGATCAGCGTCATGATGCAATATTTATTTCAAGGCTTTAATTGCCGAGCTGATCAAAAATATAGAGATTTATTATTCGATGTTGGAACAGAGGAAATTGGTCATGTTGAGATGCTCGCGACGATGATCGCACGTTTACTTGATCAAGCCCCCGTCAAAGAACAGGAACAGGCGTATCATAGTGATCCGGCCCTTGCAGCTGTTATGGGCGGGATGAATCCTCAACATGCGATCGTTTCCGGTTTAGGTGCGATGGCGGCAGATAGCCAGGGATATCCATGGAATGCCAAGTATATCATTGCAAGCGGAAATTTAATGGCGGATTTTCGGGCCAATTTGAATGCAGAGGCACAAGGAAGACTCCAAGTTGCGAGGCTGTATGAAATGACGGATGATCGTGGCGTCAAAGACATGCTTTCCTTTCTCCTTGCTCGTGATACATATCACCAAAATATGTGGATTGCAGCCATTAAGGAATTAGAAGAAAGAGAAGGTGATATGGTCGTGCCAACAACCTTCCCTCGTTCATTAGAAAAGCAGCAAGTGTCATACGATTTGTTTAACTTCTCAAGAGGAGAAGAAAGCAAAGAAGGCCGGTGGGCTCATGGCCGAAGCATGGATGGAAAAGGGGAATTTAGATATATATCTGCACCAGTTGTGTTCGGCTCTGCACCGAAGCTGAAACCGGCACCGAAAGAATTGTTTAACACACCAAAGAAAGGTGAATAAATGAATGAGAAAAGTCGATTAGGTGCCAATACCCAATCGACTTTTTTTATCGTCCAAGAGATTTCCCGTATACGCTGACTCGTTTCTCTAACAAAGCAAAAGCTACTTCAAACAAGATGCTAAGCATCCAATAAATAAAAGCAGATACAAGATATGTTTCTAAAAAATGATAGCCATCATTTGCTATGATGCGAGAAATGCCCATGATTTCTAACACGCCAATCGTAAACGAAAGGGATGTGGCTTTTAATAGCTGAATCAGCTGATTCCCTAAATTCGGTATGGCGATCACAAATGCTTGCGGCAGAATAATGCGACAGATGGCTTGTCTTGTTGTCATCCCAACGATCTTTGCAGCTTCAAGTTGACCTTTATCGACCGCAAGAAGGGCGCTACGGACGACCTCAGTTAAGTGTGCAGCTGAATGTAGGCTAAATGCAATCAGTGCAACAGACAGTGGGTTGACGATATCTGGGTGAACGGATAGCCCTAAATGCTCATTCATGCTTGTGAGAATAAATGGGATTCCGTAAAAGAAAGCAAATAATTGAACAATTAAAGGGGTCCCTCTAAAAAATGAGACATAAAGCGTAACAAAATGGCGAAGCACAGGAATGCGAAAGAGACGAATAAAAGCAAAGATCGACCCGATCAGAAGGCTCACCGCCATAGAAACGAGGGCGATGATGAGCGTAAACGGGACTCCTTTGAGAATATGTGGTATTTGATCAATCGCAAATTGAATATCAATGGTCTGCATTCAATCGCCTCCTTAACGTGACAGGCTCGTACGGCCCTTTACAAATTTCTTTTCAAGCAGCATCGTGATCAGTTCGATGCCCATACAGATCAGCCAATACACAATTGCAATGATCACATACACTTCAAACATCCCGATGCCGTAGTTATTTCCTAAAATGATCTTGACTTGTCCCATGATATCAATCAGTCCGATCGTAAATGCAATGGCTGTGTCTTTCACCAAATCGATGGTGTAATTTCCGAGGTTCGGCAGTGCAATGAGAAAGGCTTGTGGGATAATAATTCTGATGAATGCCTGTGTATCTGACATCCCAACAATGTAGGCAGCTTCAAGTTGATCTTTCCCAACGGAAGAATACGCACTCCGAAATACTTCAGATAAATAAGCGCCTGTATGTAATGAGAATGTCATCATCACAAATAACACACGATCCCAATGATTGATTTGAATGCCAATCGTTAATAAAAGCTGAGGCAAACCAAAGTAAATCAAGAATAACTGAACAATTAAAGGTGTACTTCGTGTAAATGATAAATAAATCACTGCCAATTGTTTTAGTACTGGTATTTGTTTGATACGGATGCATGCAAATAACAGTCCAATGATGATGGCAAAAAACAATGACACCACAATAATCAGAAAAGTGAGTGGCAGGCGTTCAATTACCTGTAAAAAGATACGCAGCCAATCTCCTGCTGTAAACGTCATGAGGCTTCCTTCCTTTCTTCATATTGATAGCCTTGCTCTGAGATGTAGTCGATATCTTGAAAGAAATCGACGCCAAACCACTTTTTAGCAAGCGCGGGTAGTGTCCCATCATCGATCATGTCTTGTGTGACTTGATCCAATTGTGCTGCTAGCTGCTTTTGGCTAGGCTGGAGAACAAGATAAATGGGCTCTTTTGAGACAATACCACCAACTTTTACTTTGAGTTGTAGATGTTTTTGAATGGTGTCAAAGGTGGAAATGTTCATAAAAGCCGCATCCGATCGACCGCTCTCTACTCGCTTTAAATTCAGTTCATTTGACGGACTTTCAATCGTTGTAAGCTGAATGGGCGGATGATTTTTTTCATTATATTCATTTAAAATGGATCGTAACCCGCCACTAGGACTGACAGGAGCCAGCCTTTTTGATGTCATATCGTCTAGCGAATTGATCTCTTGATCTCCTTCATTGACAATTAATCCAGTCATTGAGTAGCCATAAGGGACTTTAGGATAAAGAAAACGTTTTTCACGCTCGGGATTACTGAAGAACCAATTGGCTGCCATCTCAAATTTACCTGCACCGACACCAATTAAATTAGATTCTTCTTCTCCGAAAATGTAATCAAAATGAATATGCGGCAATCGTTTTTCCACTTCATTTAAGTAATCGATATTATAGCCAATCGGCTCATTTCGGTCATTTGTTGCCAAAAAAGGTGGATTCACTTCTGCACTTAATGCCACTTTGATTATTGTCCTTCCATCATCGGTCGTCGTTTTTACACTGTTACAACCGATCAATGTGAGGAGGGACAGAAGGATACTCGCGGCAGCAAATGCTGTTTTACGTTTCATATGTCTCCCTCCGGTCCTGCACTTTCCCACATGCCATGATGAATTCTTGACAAAAATTGTTTCGTTCGCTCATGTGTAGGTTTTACTAGCACTTCTTGTGGAGACCCTTTTTCTATGATTTCACCATCTGCCATAAAGATCACCGTATCTGCGACATCTTTGGCAAAAGAAATTTCATGCGTGACAATGACCATCGTCATCCCTTGTCTGGCGATGTCTTTGATCATTTCAAGAATTTCTCCAACCATTTCTGGATCAAGTGCTGAGGTTGGCTCATCAAATAAAAGGACTGCAGGATTTATCGCAAGAGCACGGGCAATCCCAATTCGTTGCTGCTGACCACCAGATAATTCACTCGGAAACGCATCCTTTTTGTGGAGTAATCCAATGCGTGATAAAAAGGCTTCACCAATCTTTTCCGCTTCTTTTTTAGACATGTTTTTTGACACAATCAATCCTTCTGTAATATTTTCAAGCGCTCGCTTATTTTGAAACAGATGATAGTGTTGAAACACCATAGAAGATTGTTGTCTGAGTTTGATAAGGTCTTTTTTATGGTAATCTTCAAATTGAATCGTCGCGTCCCCAATTGTCAGCTCACCTTTATCAGGGATTTCGAGGCTGTTTAAACTCCGAAGCAGGGTTGTTTTGCCTGATCCACTTGGTCCAATAATTGCGACGACTTCACCCTCTTGAACGGTGAAATCAATTCCTTTTAATACTTGAGTCTGACCATAAGATTTATGAAGATTAGTAGCTGAGATCATAAATGCATCACGTTCCTTTGACATATGTACTTAATATTGATAAAATTTAACACACTAATTCCTATAAGTAAAGTATGTTTTGTTAATCCTGATTGGAATACTTAGGATAATCATAGATTGAGAGAGACAGAGGAGATGGATACGTTTTGTCTAAAGCATTATTTGTTGATACAGATTTTCAAAAAACATGGTTGAATCAACTAGAATCACTTCGCGAAAGCATTGAACAATCCGCAAAAGACCATGATGAGGGTGCATATTTTCCTAAAAAGAACATCAAATCATTAGTAGACATGGGATATACTGCCTTGTCTTTACCTCCTGAGTACGGCGGAGGTGGTCAAACGGTTGCTGACATGGTCCTGTTTCAAGAAACGTTAGGAAGCATGGATGGTGCGACGGCTTTATCAATTGGTTGGCATCAAGGTGTCGTCGGCGAAATTTATGAAAAAAAACAATGGAATGAAAAACAACTGCAATTCTTTGCCGAAGAAATCAAGAATGGTGCTCTTGTGAATCGGGCAGTGAGTGAAGCGCAGACAGGTAGCCCTACAAGAGGCGGCAGACCTGGAACAACTGCCACTCAATCAGGTGAAAAGTGGATCATTCATGGACGCAAAACATTTACAACGATGTCACCGGCGCTCACATATTTCTTAGTAGGCGTTTGGATAGAAGAAAAAGAGGCAATGGGATTCTTTCTCATTCATTGCGATACGAAAGGTGTTTCTATAGAAGAAACTTGGAATGTCGTTGGCATGAGAGGGACGGAAAGCCATGATTTGATATTGGATCAGGTGGTCGTCTCTGATGAGATGCTTGTTGAAGTGCAAAAAGGACCTCGGGGCGGTACGCTAAATCCATGGATTGCCCATATTCCATCTTGTTATTTAGGGATTGCACAGCAGCAAGAGACTACGCTGTAAAATATGCCATCACACACTCACCTAACAGTATTAGCGGAACCATTAGTGACCTGCCAAATGTGCAACAACTCATCGGAGAAATTGATTTACGATTAAAACAAGCACGACACGTCATCTATTCCACAACAAAACTGTATGCCCAGCCCGAGAAAAGAGCCCTTTTAGCCAATGAATTTGGTGCTGTGAAACATACAGTCGTCAATCACAGTTTGCAAGTGGTCGATAAAGCAATGCGTCTCGTCGGAGCCAAAAGCTTAAGCCTCGATTGCCCGCTACAGCGCTATTATCGAGACATTCGTGCAGGACTTCATAACCCCCCAATGGACGATATGACCATATCAAAAATCGCCAAGCAGGCCATTGAAGAGAAAAAAGCTGACTCATATGAAACAGAAAGCCGGGTATAAAACCGGCTTTTTTGATTGAAAAGAAAAGGGACAAATGCACCTTATGGCTCAAACCTCAACATGCTACAATCGATGAAAATGATTCAAACGTACACATAAACCTGTTTACATTAGTATACGATTATGAAAAACATGACGTCAGTATATTGAGAATGGATCATTCTAATGACAATTGAGAGAAAGGTATAAAGAAGCTATGAACATGAGCCAAGACAAACAAAGCTTATTTGATGATCTAAAACAACGTTATCAATACTTGTGGCACTCAGAATACCCTGAAGATATTCTGTCTTTTGAGGAGGAAACGGGCATCTGCTCCGGTGAACTCTATCAATTTTTCGCACTTGTTACAGGGAGCTTAAGTCGTGTCATAGAAAACAAACGAATACCGAAAAGACATTTAAAGGTGCTGCTTCAGCCATTTGAAGAGGAATATCCACAAATCAAAGCGTTTCAACACATCCTAGAATCGTATCCTTTATTAGATGCTTATATCCATTACCATGAAGAAACTAGAAAACGAATTATTGCACTTATCCAATAACTTCTTGGAGGATTGATCCTATATCAATCAGCTAACCAACAAGCTTTTCAAGTACTCTAGTGATTTCGAGTGAATCGTGGTGGTTGATCTACATAAAGGATGACTATTTATATAGTGATAATAGGAAAGTGTATGATAGAAGAAGGTGAAGAAATGAACTGGACTCTCTTAACTGATCATCAAAATGAAGAATTGTGGAATATTGTTCATAAAAAAATAAAGTGGACTCCTGGTAGTAAAATCGCAAAAATAAAACCTCCAAAACCATACAAAAGGTTTTATATGAAAATGAGCGATCAACATACGAGGTATAATTTAAATGACTTAGAAGAATTCGAGTGTATTATGTTAAACTTTTTTAAAAAATGCACTGATACCAATGAACGTATATATGCTTTGGAGTGGCAACACCCAGGCTATTCTTTTTCACCACATTTGGCAATGGAAAAAGATGAATTTGGAGAGTGGTTAATTCCACCTTATCCTGATGGCGATTATCGTTTCTTCTTTCAGTTGGATTTGGGTTGGGGAGTGCTAGGGGATCCCGTTCAACATCAAATCATTATGTATGGAGAACGTTTATTGTTAGAGATTGAAAAAAGCAACCGAACTTATTAACAGATAAGAAAATGATATAGAACATTGCTATTTCAATATGTTTGGAGAATGAGAGTACACAAATATTGGTATCTAGAATGCGCTTTATAGTATATTATTCACTATAAAGCGCATTTTTTATCTATTTGATCATTTCAAATGAATACACTGATAGATGAGTAAATCAATCAGTGTAATTTCCCATCACAGAAAGGTGCAATGACATTGAAACGAATCATGAAATGGCTTATTTTTGGAGCCGTCATCGTGGGTTTATTGATCTGTGCGTTCTTTGTTTTCCGATTAAATCAATCTCAGCCGATGACGAACATCCATTATACTGACACCAAAAACAAACACCAAACCCTCGATATGTACATGCCAAAGGATCAAAACGAAAAGAAACAGAAAAGATATCCTGTCATGATTTACCTACATGGAGGCGGATGGACAGGCGGTGATAAGAACAGAGTTTCTTCAAAGGCCGATTATTTTACCGATCAGGGATATGTGTTTGTTTCGATGAATTACCGGCTTCACCCAGATGCCAAGGTTGAGCAGATGGCAGATGATACAGCATCGGCTATTAAATGGGTCAAGGACCATGCGGATCAGTATCAAATCGATCCTTCGAAAATCAATGTCATGGGTCACTCGGCAGGCGGTCATTTAACGGCATTGGTTGCCACTGATTCGACCTATTTAAAACGTGTGGGGCTGTCGCCAAAAAACATCAAATCCATCGTTATTTTAGATGGTCCTTTAAACATCAATCAATTTATACAAGCGATTCCATCTTATCAAAAAGTGTTTGGTAAACAAGAAGAGAGCTGGACAAAAGCTTCACCGATTACTTATATGAATCAACCCAATGTACCACCTGTTTATTTAGTCACAAGATGGGAAAACCCCGAAGTGTACCGATTTGCTGAAGAACTGAACCAAGAGAAAGGGAATGGATACGTTTTTCGCATCCATACACTGAATCATAGTGATCTGAATAAGTGGTTTGGATCAGATCGTGCGCCAAAGGAAGCGAAGGAAATGACAAAGGCAGTCATGACTTTTGTAAATAGGCACAATTCATAACGAAGCCCGTATGCTCGACAATCCCTTTCGCCGCAGTATATGATAATCGGTAAATGGTTTTTTATCAAAGGAGTGTATGTTGTTGTCAGCACGTATGGAAAATAAAGTGTTCAATTGCGAGAAAGAATTGACATTGAATATTATTGGTGGTAAGTGGAAAATGTTGATTTTATGGCATCTTGGCAGAGAGGGGACAAAACGTTTCGGTGAGTTAAAATCATTAATGCCAGGGATTACGCAAAGAATGCTTGTCAACCAACTAAGAGAACTAGAGGAAGATCACATTGTGCACCGGGAGGTTTATCCCGTCGTTCCGCCAAAGGTTGAGTATTCTCTCACAGAACTGGGAGTAAGCTTAATGCCGATTTTAGAGGCGATGTATGATTGGGGAAAACATTACCTCGACAGCAATTTTTTAAAGGATGATAAATAGAAATACCTACGAAAGATACTGGTCGAAAGACAGTATCTTTTTTGTCACCATATGCAGAAAAGTATAGTATGTATAAAAAAAGTGCGTACTAGGATTGCTCGATTCCTACTGTTATACTCAGTTCATGCAAGGGAGATTCAAGATGCAAGTATCCGCGGAGCTCTTGAAGATGAGATAACTGAACAGGAGTGGAATTTGATGAAATTACAATTAGCATTAGATTTAGTCAATATACCAGAAGCCATTGAACTCATTAAAGAAGTAGAAGCATACATTGATGTCGTTGAAATTGGTACACCTGTTGTAATCAATGAAGGGCTTCGTGCTGTGAAAGAAGTCAAACAGGCATTTCCGAATTTACGAGTGCTCGCTGACTTGAAAATCATGGATGCGGCTAGTTATGAAGTACAGCAGGCTTCAGAAGCTGGAGCAGATATCGTGACGATTCTTGCGGCGGCAGAAGATATGTCCATTCAAGGCGCCGTGAAAGAAGCGAAAGCAAGAGGTAAAGAAATTTTGGTCGATATGATTGGGATTAAAGATATCGCAGGCCGTGCAAAAGAGCTGGATGAGCTTGGTGTCGATTACATTTGTGTGCACACAGGCTATGACCTCCAAGCTGTCGGTCAAAACTCGTTTGAAGACCTCTTAACAATTAAACAAGTTGTCAAACAGGCGAAAACAGCCATTGCTGGCGGAATTAAGCTTGATACGTTGCCTGAAGTTGTAAAATTAAATCCTGATTTGATCATTGTGGGCGGAGGAATTGCAACGCAAGAGAATAAAGCAGAAGTTGCCGCACAAATGAAGCAGTTGATCACACAATCATGAAGACCAGTGAGTATGTGAAAGCCATTCTAAGCGAGCTTTCGGCGCACCCGTTAGCTTTTCAAGATGAAGAAGCGGAGCGGCTTGTCACAAGCATTTTATCAGCGCGAAAGGTCTTCGTTGCAGGTGCAGGCAGATCAGGTTTGATGGGAAAATCGTTTGCAATGAGGCTCACTCATATCGGCATCGACGCCTATGTGATCGGCGAAACGAATACGCCTTCCTTTACAGAACAGGATCTTTTGATTGTCGGGAGTGGCTCTGGTAAAACAGAGACATTGCATGTACTCACGAAAAAAGCGAGAGCGATTGGTGGAACCATAGCAGCTCTCACTCTTTCACTTGAGTCGCCGATCGCTGATCTATCGGATATCGTTATCTTACTATCCGGTGCACCAAAAGATCAAAACGAAGGAAGCCATCAAACCATTCAGCCAATGGGTTCTCTATTTGAGCAGTCTCTGTTACTGATGTACGATGCGACCATTTTACGTTTGATGGAAGTAAAAGAGATGGACACTCATATGATGTACGGTCATCATGCGAATTTAGAATAGCTTGTTCAAAAGCCTTTCCTTTATTTGAGGAAAGGCTTTTTTCGTTTACTTGACATAAGTGATTTAATGTAACTATAATAGTTACATCTTTGGAGTGAAAATGAGGACAACGAGAGGAAGATGACATTGAAAGTACAAATTTGGTCAGATATTGCCTGTCCCTTCTGTTATATAGGAAAAAAACAACTGGAATCAGCGCTTCTAGAATTTCCGCAAAAGGATCAGGTTGAAGTGGAGTTTAAAAGCTTTGAGCTTGATCCGCATGCCCCAGTGCAAGTCGATGATGATGTGCATGATATGCTTGCCAAAAAATATGGCATGAGTCGTAGTCAAGCCATTTCGATGAATGAGCAGGTGAAGCAGGCAGGTAAAGAGAAAGGAATTGATTTTCAATTCGATCCGCTCGTGCTTACCAACACATTTGATGCCCATCAATTGGCGCAATATGCGAGCAAAAAAGGAAAAGGTCATCTCGTCATGGGAGAGCTATTTAAAGCATATTTTACCGATGGGAAGCATGTTGGCGATCAAAACACGCTCTTAGAAATAGCGAAAAAAGCCGATCTTGATCTGGAAGAAGTCAAACATGTCTTAGATGAACAAGCGCTTGCAGAAGCGGTTCGACAAGACGAGAAAGAAGCGAGAGAGCTTGGGATTTCTGCTGTTCCCTTTTTCGTCATCAATGGCAAGTATTCGATCAAGGGAGCACAACCAGCCCATTTATTCCTTCAGACACTTGAAACAGCTTGGGCTGAAGAAGAGCAAGCTGTGCGATCAAACGACCAGTCTATAGAAGCCGCTTGTGTAGATGGCGCTTGTGCCGCACCACCAACAACAGAGAATTAATAGACAAATCCCTATATTTGAAAATATAGGGATTTTTTGTTGTTTTGATATTAAGATCACTTTATAATTAAGGTAACTTCATTATAGAGGTGATAAACGTGGGATCTAAAACAACCGTTATACAGGAAATTAACGAGATAGAATCGCGCATTCACCAAAAGCTCCGTTTGGAGTTTGAACAATTATTTGTAGATGAATTAACTGATAAGCAGCAGATTGTACTTGATGTTATTCAAAGAAAAGAGGGGAGTTCGCCCATTCAAATTGCCCAGCAGTTAGGCATTACCCAAAGTGCAGTCAGCCAATTATTAAATACGCTGGAAAAAAAAGAATGGATCAACCGCCGCATAAACCCTCACAATCGACGAGAATTGCATATTGACCTGTCAGAAAAGGCAAACATGTATTTAGAGAATATGAGAAAAATAGAACAGTCGATTATCGATAAATATTATTCAAAATTAACGCTTGATGAGATATACACATTAAAATCCACCTATTTAAAGCTTGATCAGTTGATCGAGCTTGATCACGAAGGGGAAGGATGAAGATTCAATGGTCACGATGCAAGAAGAAGTTCAGCAAATTGGTTCTGCTTATATAAAGAACAAGAAAGATGCATTGCTTGTCATTGGTCTTATTCACGACGGTGAGACACATGTATTTGGCTTTGGGGATCACCCTATTCAACAACGAATGAAATCAGAGGATGTCATGTTTGAAATTGGTTCCATTTCGAAAGTGTTCACGACAAGCATGTTAGCCAAAATGATTCAAAGAAAGCAGATGGCATTAGACGATTCAATTTCTCTCTATTGTTCTCAAGTTAGACCTAATCACCCCATTCAAATCGAGCAGCTAGCTACACACACATCTGGTCTACCTTCTTATTATCCTATAAGAAACCTACAATTATTGTTCCTACCTAAAGTCAAAAGAGATAGATACTGTCAATATTCAATCGATGAATTAATAAAATTGCTACACAAGAAAAAGTGGAATCAACCAAAACAGTTTCTACCAAAGTACTCCAACATAGGGATGGGGCTACTTGGTTTAGTGATGGGATGGTCTCTCAATCAAACATATGAACAACTGCTCAAGGAATATATAGTGGACGAACTGAACCTCACGCAAACTTTTGTCACGATGACAGATGAAATGAAAGATCAAGCCATAGAAGGTCATCGAGCAAACGGAAAAGTAGCTCCTCCAATTCAGATGATCGATTTTCAAGGAGCTGGTGCCATTCGCTCAAGTATCTCAGATTTACTTGTATTTCTATCGGCACACCTTGAGGCAGACGATGAATCACCTTGGAAAATGACGCATGAACCACGGGTCAAAATAGGCAAAAATATGTCCATGGGGCTCGGCTGGGTCATTGATGACAGTGGATTGATTTGGCACAATGGTTCGACAGTTGGCTTTTCCAGTTTTATGGGGTTCCATTCAAAAACAAAAACAGGTGTGGTTGTTTTATCCAACTATCGCGATGGATTGTTTCAATACTCTCCTAAACAAATCGCATACGATATCATGAATCCGTTTTTAAAAACGAACGATTCTAACATGAAATGAGCCTACTTTAAGAAGGCTCATTTTTTTCTTGCATTCACTTGTTTGATCGTATCGCCAGGCACAAATTCGGGTTCGTAGTATGTTTGGTCAGGTAGGTGTTTTTTTCCTTGCACTCTCTGGATCATCCAGTCTGCTGCATCACGGCCCATTTGCTCCTGAGGGTGTGTGAGTGTTGTGAGTTTCACATGGGCATTTTTTTGTGCAATATATGAATTGTCCTGCCCGATAATCGATAGGTCATCAGGGATTGAAAGACCGAGCTTGCTGCATACATTGGCGACTTCTAACCCAACCTCATCGTTATAGCAAACAAGTGCAGTCAGTTCATGGTGATGTGCCAATAGGAAAGTTTTAATGTTCTCACCCAGATGTTGCTTCGATTCGGTGTCAAAAAAGAGAACATGCTCTGGCTGGAAATTGAGTTTGGCTTCTCCGAGCGCTTGAATATATCCTTTCATTCGATACTTCCCCTGTAAATCATCTGTCTTTGAAATGAGTCCGATCTCTTTGTGTCCAGCGGTTATCAGCGCTTGGGTAGCCAAATAACTGGATTTCACATCATCTAAACAGAGAAAAGGAACGTCTAACTGCTCGTAATAGGCATTGATCATAATCAGCGGTACGTCCTGTTCTTTGAAAGATAGATAATACGAGATGTTCGGGTTATATAAATTACTTTTTGTTGGCTCAACAATTAACCCATCTACACCAAAAGAAAGCATCATTTCTAAAGCCTTTTTTTCCTGCTCTACATCATTATTGGTACTAGCTAGCAACAGGGAATAGTTTTCTTCGTTCAAACGGCTTTCAATGCCTCTAATGATGGAAGGGAAAATGTAATCGGATATGTATGTTGTGATCACGCCAATGGTTTTCAGATGTGCATGGCCAGCAGGTTTTGTTTGATATTGATTGGTAACGAATGTCCCTGACCCTTTTTCACTACGTAAAAACCCTTCGCTCGACAATTCCAAGATGGCTTTGCGAACAGTATGTCTGCTGACTTGATAAATGTCCTGCAAGTTTGATTCGGTTGGAATACGTTCCCCAATCAAGTAGTCTCCTGTTAGAATTTTGCTTTTGATATCATCAATAATCACCTGGTACTTCTTTTTCATCGTTTCACTTCTTTCTCGGTTGTTCATCTACTCGAATGAGAAGAAATTGTATGGACATATTCTAACATGCTTGTCGAATCAAAAACAGGAAGATTCACTTTTCCCATGTAAAGTCACTTTATTTATGTGTGTACAACTATATTTATTATTGACATATGTACGTACAAATATTATATTGTGAAGTGCAAGATGAAAAATAGATACATGAAGACAACAAAATGAAACCGTTATCAATATGGGGGTGAACGAGAAATGAATGATGAGGAGACAGCTAGAGCCATAAATGAAGGGCGGACATCTTTAGGCATTGAATTAGGTTCAACTCGAATTAAAGCGATTTTAATAGATGAGCAGTTTCGACCGATTGCACAAGGCGCATTTGAATGGGAAAGCTCCCTTCAAGATGGAATGTGGACGTACAATTTAATTGAGATGATTACCGGATTACAAATGGCGTACCGCCGAATGAAAGAGCAAGCAAAACAAAAGTATGGTGTGACCATTCGAACGATTGGATCAATCGGCATATCGGCGATGATGCATGGCTATATCGCATGTGATCAGACTGGTGAGCTGTTAGTCCCGTTTCGAACGTGGCGGAATGCAACGACCAAAGAGGCAAGTCAAACATTAACGGAATTATTCCAATTTCATATCCCTGAAAGATGGAGTATTGCACATTTATACCAAGCCATATTAGAGGAGGAAAAACACCTCTTTCGCTTAGAATATATGACCACTTTATCTGGATATATTCATTGGCTGTTAACTGGAAGGCAGGCAATAGGCATTGGTGATGCCTCTGGTATGTTTCCGATTGATGAAACAATAAAGGATTACAATGCAGCCATGCTTCAACAATTTGATGAACTGGTGGAGGAGAAAGGATACCCGTGGAAGCTCCGGGATCTATTGCCACGTGTTTATTTAGCCGGTGAAGAAGCTGGCATGTTATCGAAAGCAGGTGCAGCCATTTTAGATCAAGAGAAAGAATTACAGTCAGGCATTCCTTTTTGCCCGCCGGAGGGAGATGCTGGAACAGGGATGGTGGCAACAAACAGTATTGAAAAACGAACAGGAAATATTTCAGTTGGAACATCCGTTTTCGCCATGATTGTCTTAGAGCAGCATCTGGCAGGGGTCTATGAGGAAGTAGATATTGTGACGACGCCAGAAGGAGTGCCAGTAGCGATGGTCCATGCGAATAATTGTACGACTGACTTAAACGCTTGGATGAGTTTATTCCGTGAAGCATTTGAAGTCATGGGGCAGCCCGTTGATCCAAACCGATTATACGAAGTATTCCTGTATCAAGCATTGGAAGCAGATCGTGACGGTGGGGGACTATTAAGCTATGGCTATTATGCTGGTGAAAATATTACGAGCGTGCAAGAAGGTAGGCCTCTTTTTGTCAGGTCCACTGAAAGCCGCTTGAACCTTGCTAATTTCATGCGTACTCATCTGTTTTCTGCATTTGGTGCGATGAAAATCGGAATGGATCGTTTGAAGGAAAACGAAAACGTCGAGATTGATCGGTTACTAGGACATGGGGGGTTATTTAAAACACCGCTCGTTGGTCAAAAAATAGTGGCCGCCGCACTAGACACGCCTGTATCGGTGGTGTCCACTGCGGGAGAAGGTGGTGCTTTTGGAATGGCAGTCCTTGCTTCTTATATGTCCAACCAACAGCAAGAAACATTGACTGACTTTCTCACGAAACAAGTATTTGTTAGCACATCAGAAAAACGGATCGAGCCAGATCCACTCGATGTCAAAGGGTTTGAAGAGTTTTTAAAGCGCTACCAAGAGGGGTTGGCGATTGAACGAGCAGCAGTGGAACATCTGGCTGTGCCACAGAAGGGAGCGAAGTCCATTTGTTAGAGCGGTTAAAAGAAGAAGTATTTCAAGCCAATCAAGACCTGCCAAAATACGGACTTGTGAAATTGACATGGGGAAATGTCAGTGCGTGTGATCGTGACAGTGGTTTATTTGTCATTAAACCGAGCGGCGTTGAATACGACAAATTAACAGCGAAAGATATGGTCGTTGTCGACTTTGACGGTCAGGTGGTTGAGGGAGCATTTAGCCCTTCTTCAGATACAGCGACACATGCTGTTCTTTACAAACACTTTGATGAAATCGGGGGGATATCCCATAGTCATTCCACATGGGCAACTGCATGGGCTCAGGCCGGTCTTGATTTACCCGCAATGGGCACTACCCATGCCGATACATTTTATGGAGCTGTTCCATGTGCGCGATTTCTCACAGAAGATGAAGTGAATCGTGGATATGAAGTGGAAACAGGAAGGCTCATCATTGAAACCTTTGAAAAAAGAGCGTTAGATGTCATGGCGATTCCAGGGGTTTTGCTAAAAGGCCATGGGCCCTTTACATGGGGAAAAGATGCAAAGAGTGCTGTGATGAACAGTGTCATATTAGACGAAGTCGCCAAAATGAATCTTTTGGCAAAGCAATTAAACGAGTATGCCGAGCCGCTGCCACAACGAATCTTAGATAAACATTATTTAAGGAAACATGGTTCGCATGCGTATTATGGACAAAAACCTTCAAGCTAAAGAAAAGAGGGAGTTCAATGTTAACAAATCAGAAAAAAGAGTTTTGGTTTGTCGTAGGTTCACAGCATTTATATGGAGATGAGGCACTACAACAAGTAAAAGCAGATGCACAGAAGATGGCAGACGCATTAAATGAGAGCGGTTTACTCCCGTATCCGATCATTCTACAGGAACTGGCTGTTAGTGCCGATCAGATCACAAAATTAATGAAAGAAATCAACTATCGTGATGAAGTCATGGGGGTTATCACGTGGATGCATACATTCTCACCTGCAAAAATGTGGATTCGCGGTACCTCTTTACTACAAAAGCCACTCTTACATTTCGTCACGCAATATTATGAAAGCATCCCTTGGGACACCATTGATATGAACTATATGAATCTTCATCAATCTGCACATGGTGATAGAGAGTATGGATTTATCAATGCGCGGTTACATAAACGAAATCAAATTGTGGTGGGGCATTGGTCGAAACAAGATGTCCAGAAAAAAATAGCCGAATGGATGGATGTTGCTGCTGCCTATCATGAGAGTTTTCAAATCAAGGTGGCACGATTTGGTGACAACATGCGTCACGTTGCAGTGACAGAGGGAGATAAAATTGAAGCGCAAATTCAACTTGGCTGGACTGTTGATTATTTTGGAATAGGGGATCTAGTTGAATATGTAAATGCTGTAAAAGACACGGATGTTGATGCGCTATTTGCTGAGTATCTCACGCAATATGATGTTGATTATGGAACCTATACGGTTGAAGAATGGGAGCAAAGTGTCAAAGAGCAAGCGCGATATGAAATCGCCATCAAACGATTCTTAGATGAGGGAGGCTACAGCGCCTTTACAACAAACTTTGAGGATTTACATGGGATGAAGCAGTTGCCAGGCCTTGCGGTTCAGCGGTTGATGGCAAAGGGGTATGGCTTTGCAGGTGAAGGGGATTGGAAGACAGCTGCACTTGATCGCTTATTAAAAGTGATGAGTCACCATCAATCAACAGGTTTTATGGAAGACTACACATATGAAATGACCTCTGGACAAGAAGCAATACTGCAATCACATATGTTAGAAGTGGATCCAGCCCTAGCAAACACAAAACCTGTCATCGTCGTCTCTCCGCTCGGGATTGGAAATCGTGAAGATCCCGCCCGCCTCGTATTTGATGGAAAAGCAGGTGAGGGTGTGGTTGTATCCATTGCGGACTTTGGTACACATTTTAAATGGCTGATTCAAGAAATTGAAGCGTTTGAGCCACAAGAAAAAGCGCCTCATTTACCAGTCGCTCGTGTGTTATGGAAAGTCAAACCGACCTTCCACGATGGGGTAAAAGCGTGGATAGAGCAAGGCGGGGGTCACCATACCGTCGTGTCTCTCAATATCACAGTAGATCAAATCGTTCGTTTTGCAAAACTCGTCAATGCTGAATATGTCGTTTTATAAATAGGGATGAAGTCGATTCTACGATTGATAGTAGAATCGTAGGGAGAAATGAAAGCGGTTAATAAGTGAGGGGGCATCAACTTGAATAAAAAAGTGACAAGCAAATTCATCTTCTTTTTCGGGTCCTTTGCAGGGATTTTATTTGGATATGATATTGGCATTATCGCAGGGGCAGAAGGACATATTCAAGAAGAATTTCAGCTCAGTCCATTATGGCTCGGGATTGTCGTTTCATCCTTAATGGGTGGGGCAATTATTGGCTCCATTTTAAGTGGTTTACTAGGAGATCGCTTTGGTCGTAGAAAGCTCATTTTGATCTCGTCGATCATCTTTTTCGTAGGGGCAATTGGCTCAGCGATTGCACCTGAAGAAATATCCTTAACGATTGCACGTATCTTTTTAGGAACAGCTGTAGGGACAGCTTCATCCTTGGTGCCTGCTTACATGTCTGAGATCGCACCTGCTAAAATTCGCGGAAAATTGTCTGGGCTTAATCAGCTCATGATTGTGATTGGACTTTTGCTAAGTTATATCGTGGCATTTGTATTTGAACCAATCCCAGACAGCTGGCGCTGGATGCTGGGAAGTGCTGCTTTATTTGCGATCGTTCTCTTTATTGGCATGCTTAAACTACCTGAATCACCAAGGTATTTAATCAAACATGGCATGACGCATAAAGCGCGTGAAGTATTAGGGTCACTTCGCACCTCCCAAGACGAAATTGATGCAGAGATGCAAGAAATTTTAGAGGTGGCAAAAGAAGAGCGATCAGGCATACGTGAATTATTTCAAAAGAGATTTCGAACGGCACTCTTTATTGGTGTCGGCATGGCAACACTTCAGCAAATTCAAGGGGCTAATTCCATCGTATATTATGCAACCAGTATTGCGAGAAATGTAGGGCTTGCTCCACAGGTCGCCGCAGGCTTTACTGTCATTGTAGGGGTCATCTTTGTTGTCACGACCGTCATCTTTTTACAATTCGTTGACCGGTTTGACCGCCGTACGATCCTGACGGTTGGGGGAACGGGAATGGCACTATCTTTCTTTGCGCCAGCGGCATTAGGTGCACTCGGTGTCAGTGACAGCATTTTAAACTGGGTGACATTGATTTCACTTTGCTGTTTTATTTTGTGCTACGCCTTCTCGTGGGCACCGATTACTTGGATTATCATTGGCGAAATCTTCCCGCTTTCTGTACGTGGCATTGGAGCTGGCATCTCATCTGCCTTCAACTGGACGGGGTCATTAGCGGTTGGACTCGTATTCCCAATCTTGGCTGATCAATTTAGCTTCGGCGTCATTTTCTCCTCATTTGGCGTCATATGTTTGATTGGATTACTATTCACCCGCTTTGTTCTAGTAGAAACAAAAGGAAGAAGCTTAGAACAAATTGAAACCGATATGGCAGCACGTGTATAAAGAAAACCATCTATCCTTCGGGATAGATGGTTTTCTTATTGAAGATCATTCTTCAGATCGTCAGGTAATAAATCGATTAAGTCATCATAGGAGGAGCCATCTAGCACCTCAACAAGTGCATAGTACTTCGCATAAATTCGGCTGAGCTGATCAGGATGACTTGGTTCAAATTGTTGTAAGTGCAGCTGTGTCAGTTCAAGTGCAATGTCTAATTTGTTTCGTTCAACGATGGTTTCTGTCATGTTCTTCATACATTCACCTCTAGTATTGAAATCAATCATCATATTACGGAGCAGTGCCGCAACTGACGTTATATTCTTTGTTGTCTACCTTTTTAGCATAACAGACAGAAGGTGTCATGCCCGTATCGTTTTTCCAATTTTGCCAAGTAACGTGATAGAGCTGGCCATATTCAGGATCGATATGATTCTTTTTTTGTATCAAGGCGAAGTAGCTTTGATACGGATGCCCTTCCTGATATATGAAATGCCGGATGGCCCCTTTTTCTGTCGCATTTGTAAAAAAGATAGGAGACAAGATGGGGAGAATGATAATGGATATTAATATTGTCATGAATAAAAGGATCAATCGACCTGTCTTCATCTATTTCCTTTCCTTTGCAAGATATCATTTGTATAATATGTTAAAATTACCCTCTTGTAAAGAGGGAGAAAATCGCATTCTAGCGGATTTTTTGAAAAATAGACAAGCATCTAATCACTCATACGTCAGATGCATACGATAGAGTGTAAGTCAAAAGACAACCTGAAGGGGTGTTTATATGAGCGGAAATCGAATAGACGATTTTTTATTTGGGTCTCGTCGAGGTCGAGGGAACGATGAAACGGTTGTATCCCCCACACGTCAAATTGTCAAAACAAACACGAATGTCAGAACGATTAGAAAAATTCACCCAACACATATCACACACATCAACCGAAACATCACAAGAATCGAAAACTTCTATCCCGTAACGGAATCTGTTAAAAATGAGTGTTTTGTTGAAGAATTTGATTGCGGAAGTGATCTCAAGAACCCTTGCTGTCGCCCTGTGAAACGTTATCAATAAGGACTGATCAGCTATCAATATCATAAATGGTGACGGTATGGTGCGAACCTGATAGGGTTCGCACTTTTTTATGAAGTGCACTGTTAAACGTTATTGTTTGTGGATTTAGGGAATAAAAGACCTTCGATTCGGGAGGTCTATTAAAAGGATGAGATAACATCAAATATTTTTTGATAACCTAAGGGTAATATGGAAGCCACTATTACCGCGATGACAATTGAAGACGTTGAAAAAGCAAAGAATTTCAGACGTGATATCTCATTTCTCTTATAAGCGATGATGAGTATCTTCAACATAAAAAAGACCGTACTACATATCAGGATAGCTGAAAAAATACTGATTAATATGACTTCCATAGTATACCTACTTTCACAAACATATTTTAACTGAATTTTACCATTTAGCCGATATAGTTGGATATATTTTGATGAAAATTTCAGATAGACTGATGATACGTCAACAAAATGATTTAAAATGGGAATACGATCGTAAATAAAAAGAGTAGATCCAAGGTGAGAAGATCACGCTCATAGCAGTTGGTTTTGAAAAACTTACATAAGTATACAAGATAACCTCGATTGATACTTAAAAGTTCGTTTCACCTCATCATGTTCAAAGGAGGATACAATCTTGCTCCAATTAGACGATACAATGCACGTACATGTAGGGTATTATGAAGATAACTTGGATATTGAAGCTGTATTTTATCAGTGTGTTGATACGGGAAAGTGGATCTTGTTTTTTGATCACGAAAGCTACAATATTCGATTTAAAGGGAATGAAAAGCGGTACAATGGTTTAGGGAGATTAGTCGGGAAGTACAAGGTGGAAGATGCCGAGATTGAGAAAGTAGGGTACATCCTATTTGAGCGATTTTTAAAAGAGAACGATATCATAAGATAAAGATGGAAAGTCGTCATTTTGAACGCTTCCTTTGATGAAAGAGGCAAAAGATTTGAGAGAAGCTGACCGAAACTTGATAGAAGGTGGTCATGTATGAAAGTATATATGTACTGATCATGTGCAAACCTTGTAAAGGGTAGGCTTCATATAGATGGAGGAGAAAATCGACTGTATGCAAAAAGGAAAAAAGCCGTTATACATTGATGTTTATGATAAACTGTACAAGCAAATTATGGATGGGATGTTCCCAGTGGATGCAAAGCTGCCGACAGAAACGGAACTAGCCAAAATATACGGTGTCAGTAGAATGACATTACGGCAGGCTTTAGCCTTATTACAAGATGATGGACTCATTAAAAGTATTCATGGAAAAGGGAATTTTATTATCGGATCGCAAAATAAGGACACACCGATTGGGTTAGAGAAAATTGGGAATCCACTTTACAAATGTCATACAGAAAACATTGACGATGTCGAACTAAGCTTTCGGTTAGATTTGGAAAGTGAATATACAAGACAAGTGTTGAACAGAAAAGCTGCCGCTGTCGTTGCATTTGAGCGGTTTTATAAATGTGGTGATCTTGTTGTTGCCTATTCATTCACGTTCATGGCAATTGAAGCGGTTTCAGAATTAGGTCTAGATTTACAAGATGAAGAACAGTTAATGGACTTACTCGAACGAAAAGTATATGAAATGGCGGATTCTTCTACAATTGAAATTAAACGCACCAGTACGATCAATTCGTTTTCGAAAAAATATAAGATGAGAAGTGGAGAAGAATGTGACTTGTTATTAGAAAGTGTGTATGTAAATGAACAATACCCGATTGTCTATAACAAATACTACATACCTAAAGAATTTAGTCAAATCAAAATAAACGCAACGAGATAAAAACAGTGCCATTTCCTTGTGAAATGCACTGTTTTTTTGTTGCAACTATTCATGTCCAAAAATTAGTAGTTGATAAAGAAGATTTCTTGTGTTAAGTTTTTTACATACCTATTAGACGACTATCTATACAACTATACAACACACATGAACAACAAAGTTGAAACCGAAATGTAAGCGTGTTCTTTTGGGGTGTAGAGGGTTTCTATAAAGGTAAAACAGATTGATCATTCAAAGGGAGGAAATATCGTGAGTACAATGAAACACAAAGAGACACCACATATTAAACCAAATGGGGCTGAGATTGCTGAGACAATCCTTTTGCCGGGAGATCCACTACGTGCAAAATTTATTGCAGAGACGTATTTAGAGGATGTTATACAATTTAATGAAGTTCGCGGAATGCTTGGGTATACAGGTAGTTTCAAAGGGAAACGCATTTCGGTGATGGGAACTGGAATGGGAACGGCAAGCATGGGAATCTACTCATGGGAATTAATTCACGTCTTTGGTGTGAAAAATCTGATCCGCATTGGTTCTGCTGGCGCTATACAAGACCATTTGAACTTATATGATATTGTCTTTGCGCTTGGTTCTTCAACGGATACAAATTACGGTCATCAGTATAATCTTCCGGGGAACTATTCCATTACAGCGTCGTTTGATTTACTAGAAAAAGCGAAGAAAGTAGCAGATGAACAGGGGCAGAAAGTTCACATCGGAAATGTCCTATCAAGTGATATTTTTTATAATGCTGATGCGACTGCTTTGCAAAAATGGAGTGATATGGGGATTTTGTGTGCAGAAATGGAATCAGCCGGACTCTATATGAATGCAGCACACGCAGGTGTGAATGCGCTTTGTATTCTAACGATTAGTGATCATATCTTTAGACATGAACAAACATCACAGGAAGAAAGACAAACTGCTTTTACAAAAATGATGGATATTGCATTAGAACTAGCATAATTACTATCTAGAGAGGAAGTAGGGCGAATGGGCACAACGAATGAAAGCTTTCGCACAGATCAGAGTCAAAATGTGAAAAAGGCAATACCAATCATCTTATTGTTTTTTGTCTTTGCGTTGATTATAGACAACTCATTTAAATTGATCTCTGTAGAAATTGCCAATGATCTTGGCATTTCAGCAACAACTGTCAGCTGGCAGGCCACATTAGCGGGTCTAGTGATTGGCATCGGAGCAGTCGTCTATGCTTCGTTGTCTGACTCCATCAGTATAAGAACGCTCCTAACTGCGGGAATTATCTTCATTTGTATCGGTTCTCTCATGGGGTATTTTTTTCATGATTCATTTGAGATGATCATCGTTTCTAGAATTATTCAAACGGCAGGTTTAGCCGCGGCAGAAACCTTATATGTCATCTTCGTATCAAAGCATTTGCCAAGAGAAGAGCAGAAGAAGTTTTTAGGATTAAGTACGAGTAGCTTCTCGTTATCATTAGTGATTGGTTCCATTACAGGTGGATACGTCTCAACATATTTACACTGGACAACACTCTTTTTAATTCCATTGTTATCGCTATTGATTCTTCCATTTATTTTGAAGTACTTGCCGAAGGAAGAAGGGAAAAGAAGTCAAGTCGATTACATTGGGTTACTCCTTATAGCAGTCATTGCAACTTCTGTCATGTTATTTATTTCTAATTTCAATTGGATATATATCGTGATGTTGGTCGTAGCTGTCGCATTGTTTATCAAATATATCAGCAAAAGCGAGAAGTCATTAATTAGTATTTCATTTTTCAAAAATAAACGCTTTGTATTTACACTCTTAACGGCTTTTGTCATTTACACCGTTCAATTAGGATATATCTTTATGTTTCCGTTCCTCCTTGAAAAAGTGTATGGATTAAACCTGGATGTCATTTCCTTGCTCCTCATTCCTGGATATGTCATGGCGATTATTGTCGGGGCCCTTTCGGGGAAAATTGGAAAAGTATTAAGTAGTAAGAAAGCGATTACATTCGCAATGATTGGAATTGCGCTTAGCTTAATTCTCCCTGCATTATTTGTGGAGAGTTCACTGATCATCTTCGTCATTTCAATGATGCTATTTTCAGGATCATTTGCATTCATGTATGCGCCATTGCTGGATACATGTATCAATACCATCCCAAAAGAAAAAGCGGGAACCGCAATTGGGTTTTATAATTTAATCTTGAATGTCGCGGTATCGATTGGTATTACCTACACAGCCGCAATGATTGATGGAATGCCATTTAATCAAATATTATTCGTACTGGCTTTCATAACGATTTTCGCTTTAGCGCTATTTTGGCTCTTAGTCGTTCGAGTAGCAAAAGTAGATTGATTTTCAAAAAAGTTGCCCCTCTAAGAAGTGGGGCAACTTTTTTTATTCATGAAATATTAAAGTTGTTTAAATGGACAGACCACTAAGGGTCTGTATACATTTGGAAACCCTCTCTCTAACGTCTCCTTTTCTCGCTTCCGTTTCTCCTTCTCCGCTCGATAAAACTCATCAAATATTTTCATTATAAAGGTTGGAATACAAAACTATGCAAATTGCTTTGCCTGCATTTCTTGCAGCTCTTTAAATAGTGGAGATATATTCAGTTGATTTCTTTCATGTTTCAATGCATGACAAAGCTCATAACCTAAATCTTATAGAGAGCAGCAGACAAAAACTTTAGAAGTAAGAGCATGAGGATATTGATTAATGATCAATCTAATGTTGTTTTTTGTATCTATATTCCTATTCAATGACAAGTTTTGTGTTGGTAAAATAGACCTTATGATTAATACTGGAGGGAGTGACTTTTTCTGGGTAAGATACTTGATGCAAAAGCACTAACAAGTGCCATGGATACTAGGGATAAACACTATCAGGAACTCCGCGAACAAATGGTAGATTTGAAAAAATCTTTAAAAAGCGTGGCCAACCTCGGTGATGATTTCAAAGGAAAAGGTGCCGATAATATTAAAAACTTCTATGAAGAATTGGCAGGAAATGTGGACACATTTATTGGTTTTATAGATAAACAAAAAGTCTTTCTTAAAGGTGTTCCAGGCACACTGGA
>NZ_JBFEFT010000050.1:0-1220 GCF_047229225.1 Bacillus sp. 179-C3.3 HS
CCCCATAAGATGAGACAAATAAAAAACACCTTCAAGTTTGAAAACGGATCGTTGTGATCCGAAATAAAACATGGAGGTGTTTTTTCTATGGGGACAAGAGTGAGTTATCCGGTTGAAGTCAAACAGAAGGCTGTAGAAATGAGATTGGCAGGCGTATCTATGAAAGAAATCATGCAGGAATTGAATATTAAGAACAAGACACAGGTTCAGACATGGGTGAGGTGGCATAAGGCTGGGGATACACACCGGTTCGAACAGCCTGTTGGAAAACAATATTCCTATGGAAAGGGCCCCGAGTACTCTTCCGAATTAGAGAGACTGCAGGCAGAAAATCGCTATTTGAGACAACAGAATGAAGTTTTAAAAAAGTACAACGAATTGGAAAGGAAGTTGATAAGGAAACGTCAATCAGACTGGTAGAAGAATTGTGCAAAACGATGACGGTACAGGACATCTGTGTCCATTTAGGCATCTCACGGACTTCGTACTATAGATGGAAAAAGGATCTGACTCAGAATCATTCTAAAAGACAACTAGAGAAACAGGTCGGCACGTTGTGCCGAGAGCACAAGTATCGATATGGTTATCGAAAAATCACAGCCATACTAAAAATGAGAATGCGTATTAACCATAAAACTGTTCAACGTATCATGCAGAAAAACCAGTGGCAGTGCCGGGTTAAAATGAAAAAGCGTAAGAAGAATGGGCAACCCTATGCCGTGGTCGATAATATACTGGATCGGAACTTTCAGTCTGATCGCCCTCTTGAAAAACTAGTAACGGACATCACGTATTTGCCTTACGGACAGAAACAATTGTACCTTTCCAGTATATTGGATTTATATAATGGAGAAGTGATTGCTTTTACGATTGGTGATAAGCAGGACACAGACTTTATCTTAAACACACTTGATCAGCTCCCGGCACTGCCTGAGAACTGCGTGTTACATAGCGACCAAGGTTCTGTGTATACATCTTACGAGTATCAGAAAGCTGTTCATATAAAAGGCATTACCATGAGCATGTCCCGTAAAGGGACGCCCGCTGATAATGCCTCCATCGAATCGTTTCATTCCTCGCTAAAGTCTGAAACGTTCTATCTTAACAGGATTGATCGAACTACGACCAGCATCGTAGAACGCACTGTCAAAGAATACATTTATTATTATAACAACATTCGTATTCAAACAAAACTAAACAACCAATCACCGATAAACTAT
>NZ_JBFEFT010000051.1:0-827 GCF_047229225.1 Bacillus sp. 179-C3.3 HS
GGCAAGAGGACTTGAACCCCCAACCTACTGATTACAAGTCAGTTGCTCTACCAGTTGAGCTACACCGGCTTTATCTACCCTAACATTATGTAAGAATAAATATGGTGGAGGATGACGGGATCGAACCGCCGACCCTCTGCTTGTAAGGCAGATGCTCTCCCAGCTGAGCTAATCCTCCAAATCAGTATCATTTCGAATAACTCTCGATCTGACAAATAGTATTATATAACGATAAGATATTGTTTGTAAAGACTTTTTTAAAATAATTTTTAAATTTATTTTGAAGTGATTTCTTAACGATACATTCGCTAAGTCACCTAAAGAAGTTTACCACTTGTCTCATCATTTTAAAAGTCTTTTTTTGTTTTTTTAATATTTTTTATGAAAAACATCTCAAAAAGGCATGTTTCATTCAATAAGAGACATTATTTATGCTGCAATTCCCCCTTGTGTCTTTCGAAATGGAAATTCTCTTTTGTTTTTGTGAGAAATCTTTTTTATTTTTAACTTCCCCTACTTTCATCAAATACTTTTTTAAAAATTTCATCGGAGTTATTCTATTCATGTATCATTTTGTAGAGCTCTCACAAGATGACTGACACATTGATGATCTTGTGCTATCTTGTGCTTGTTCATTTTGATTTTTATAAAATTCTTTTCATATTCACTCTTCCTTTGCTTTAAAACAAGTATATTTTTATGCTTTATAGCTAATTGAAATCGATATACTCCTCAAAACACAAAAAAGATCAGTTCCAAACGGAACTGATCTTACGAAAAGCTTGGCGACGTCCTACTCTCACAGGGGGAAGCCCCCAACTACCATC
>NZ_JBFEFT010000052.1:0-776 GCF_047229225.1 Bacillus sp. 179-C3.3 HS
TCTACCGGTGCCACAGGAATTACTGGTACAACTGGAGCTACCGGTCCTACAGGAATTACCGGTTCAACTGGACCTACTGGCGAAACAGGAATCACCGGCTCAACCGGAGCAACTGGTGCCACAGGAATCACCGGTGCGACTGGATCTACTGGCGCGACAGGAATTACTGGCTCAACTGGATCTACCGGTGCCACAGGCATTACTGGTACAACTGGATCTACTGGTGCAACAGGAATTACTGGCTCAACTGGATCTACTGGTGCGACAGGAATCACTGGTTCAGCTGGACCTACAGGAATCACCGGTTCAACTGGACCTACAGGTGCAACAGGAATTACTGGCTCAACTGGATCTACTGGCGCGACAGGAATCACCGGTTCAACTGGATCTACTGGCGAAACAGGAATCACTGGCTCAACCGGAGCAACTGGTGCCACAGGAATTACTGGTACAACTGGAGCTACCGGTCCTACAGGAATCACCGGTTCAACTGGAACTACTGGTTCGACAGGAATCACGGGTCCGACCGGATCTACCGGTGCGACTGGAATCACTGGTTCAACTGGATCTACCGGTCCTACAGGAATTACCGGTTCAACTGGACCTACCGGTGCGACAGGCATCACTGGTGCAACCGGAGCTACTGGTGCCACAGGAATCACCGGTTCAACCGGAGCAACTGGTGCCACAGGAATCACCGGTGCGACTGGATCTACTGGCGCGACAGGAATTACCGGTTCAACTGGAGCTACTGGCGAAACAGGAATCACCGGCTC
>NZ_JBFEFT010000053.1:0-667 GCF_047229225.1 Bacillus sp. 179-C3.3 HS
GGTGGAGGATGACGGGCTCGAACCGCCGACCCTCTGCTTGTAAGGCAGATGCTCTCCCAGCTGAGCTAATCCTCCACTATGTAGGAATCTCTCGATCCGACAAAGATTATTATATACAGGTTTTGATGATTTGTAAAGGCTATATTAAAAAAATTTTATTTCATTTTTCATCAAGCCTCATTTAAACTAAACAAACAATATCTTCTTTGCCAAAACAGCTAAAAATCAAGCCTTACTCGGATTCACACTCTCTATTTAAAGTTCTCTTTTAGATCGTTTATCTCCTTTAATAAGTAATAAATTATTATCTTTAAACGATTTATATGAGGATGCCATAGCATTAAGTGAGAGAACTAATTTCATTCTTGTAAAGGCATGAGCTTGAGCTAGATATAACTTTAAATAAGGATCCTTTATTAACTTTTCTATTGAACTCTTAACTGAAACGTCTCTTTTGAGTTTAAGAGGCTTTTCACATCCTCTCTCAACTCGTTTTAGAAGATATCTAATAGAGAAAGAAGATATAAGCATTTATTGGAGAACTCAGTTAGAAAATAATTCAGATTTCCTTGTGAAAAATCCAAAAAGATCAGTTCCAAACGGAACTGATCTTAAGAAAAGCTTGGCGGCGTCCTACTCTCACAGGGGGAAGCCCCCAACTACCATC
>NZ_JBFEFT010000054.1:0-614 GCF_047229225.1 Bacillus sp. 179-C3.3 HS
TATGATTCATCATAGGATTTTTTATAAAAACTCGAATTAACAGGTACGTTTTGTCTTGTTTAGTTTTCAAAGATCATATTGGTGGAGCCTAGCGGGATCGAACCGCTGACCTCCTGCGTGCAAGGCAGGCGCTCTCCCAGCTGAGCTAAGGCCCCATAAAAGATGGTCGGGAAGACAGGATTCGAACCTGCGACCCCTTGGTCCCAAACCAAGTGCTCTACCAAGCTGAGCTACTTCCCGTTTTTATAATGGCGCGCCCGAGAGGAGTCGAACCCCTAACCTTTTGATCCGTAGTCAAACGCTCTATCCAATTGAGCTACGGGCGCATATTGTGAATGCCGAGGGCCGGACTTGAACCGGCACGATAGTCACCTACCGCAGGATTTTAAGTCCTGTGTGTCTGCCAATTCCACCACCCCGGCGTGGATGGTATAAGCGGAAGACGGGATTCGAACCCGCGACCCCCACCTTGGCAAGGTGGTGTTCTACCACTGAACTACTTCCGCATTACTTACAGGATTTTTTAATTTAATTTGTAATGCGGGTGAAGGGACTTGAACCCCCACGTCGTAAGACACTAGATCCTAAGTCTAGCGCGTCTGCCAATTCCGCCA